>CALFYR010000428.1 GCA_937954195.1 uncultured Dehalococcoidia bacterium | reverse complement strand
GCACCGTCGAGGGCGAACTCCTGCCCATGGCCGCGGAACTCGGCATGGGCGTCACGCCGTGGTCGCCCCTCAAGGGCGGCGTGCTCTCCGGCAAGTACCGCAAGGGAAACACACCCGAGGGCGCCCGCCAGAAGCCCGACTCCAAGCACCTCTCCGATGCCGCCTACGCGGTCGTCGATGCCCTCGACGCCATCGCCAAGGCCCGCGGGTGCACCGTCGCGCAAGCGGCTCTTGCGTGGGTGCGCCAGCAGCCGGGCGTCACCTCCACCATCATCGGCGCGCGGTCCACGGACCAGCTCGATGCCAACATCGCCTCGCTGGGTATCGCGCTCACCGCCGAAGACCTTGCGAGGCTCGATGCGCTGTCCAGGCCCACGCTGAACTTCCCCCACGAATTCCTGGAATCCGTCCATTCGGGCATCCAGAACGGCACCACCGTCAACGGCATCCGCGGCGACCCGTGGAAGGGCGGCCCGCAGTCCGACGATGAGCGCTGGTAGCCGCCGACCACCCCGCGGAACATCCCGGCCGCGCCGCGCGTTCTCCCGATCCACACTCCCAAGGAACCCCCCATGGCCCCCGCGACCGAAGCCTCACACATCCTGTCCCCTGTGTTCCTGCGCGACCACTTCGAAGCGGGCCAGCCATACGACGCGTACGCCGCCACGGGCAATCCCCACCAGCGGGCATCGTGGAAAGCCATCTACGACCAGGCCCGTCTCACCGATGCGCAGACATCGATGATCGCCTCGTGGACGCGCACCATGCCGGTGCTGGTGTCCTCGGGCGTGTGGTGCGGCGACTGCGTGCAACAGTGCCCGCTGATGGCGCGCATCGCCGAAGCGAATCCCGATCGCGTGCACCTGCGCTTCGTGGATCGCGATGCGCACAAGCCGCTGGCCGAGCGGATCATGATCTGCGGCGGCCTGCGCGTGCCGACCGCGGTGTTCATGGCCGAGGACTTCGCGTTCGTCTCGCTCTTGGGCGACCGCACGCTGGCCCGGTATCGCGCGGTGGCGGCCCGCCAGCTGGGCGCCTCGTGCCCCGTTCCCGGCGCGCCCATCGAGGCCGATGAACTCGCGGCGACGCTCCAGGGGTGGCTGGATGAGTTCGAGCGGGTGCAGTTGCTGCTGCGCATGTCGGCCCGGCTCCGCCAGAAGCACGGCGACTGATCGCGGGAGCGCGGGTGGGACGCGTCCCACCGGAAGCCTTGCGTTCTTGTTTGATTTTTGATAGGGTTTCGGGTCCGAGAGTGTCCCGCGGGGGGAACGGATTTCAGTCAGACAGGCCGGAATCCCCCAACCGGGGGCGAATCGGCTTGACTCCGGGGGCTTCCCGGGGCATCCTCGATGATTGAATGGGCTGTTGCGCAGCGCGCGATGGCCCTATGGAGCGAAGAGACACCCGGAACACGTCAATACCGGTGTGTCACATCTAGGCGTTAGCCGCGTTCGGGAACTTGGGTCCCCGCTCGCGGATGTATCGACTTCCGGCCTGCCAACTGTGGAGGTGGTCCGGATGAGTGAGAGAACCGGTTTTTTTCCGTAGGAGGAAGAACCACATGAAGACCCTCGTTTCCGCTTTGGCGGTCGCCGGCCTTGCTGGCTCCGCGTTCGGCCTCTCGGCCAGCACGATTGATCGCACCAACTACATGATGTTGGACGAGCTCAATCTCCCCGCTGGCTACACCATCACCGCTACGCCCATCGGCTCGCATGAGTCGACCGAGCGTCTCGGCACCCCGACGTTCAGCAACCTGACCTCCGGGTCCGGCTACCTGGCGTCCTCGCCCTTCGATGGCACCGTGTCCATCGAGGACTACGCTTCCTCGCTGTCCGACGGCATCTCCGATGGCGTCGACGGCACCGCTGGTGCTGTGCACCCGCTGGTCGAGTTCGGCTTCGTCGGCGGCGTGTCCAACGTCACCGCTGGCAAGACCGTGTTCTTCGACTTCTTCGACGTCAACACGAACGCCGTCACCGGCTTCGGCGTGACGCTCGCCAACTTCGGCAACTTCATCTACACGATCACGATCGGCAGCCCCGGCACCGTGCAGGTTCCCGTCGAGGGCTTCATCGCCATGTCGACGGCTCCCGGCACCTCGGCCCAGCACTTCCTCTCGGACGCCAATCCGGCTCCGGGTTGGAACGGCATCGAGAACCACCAGTTCTATCCCCCGGGGTTCTTTGATTTCGACTACGGCAATGGCCCGGTCGACATCAACTACCTCTTCCGTCTGAATGTCCCGACCCCCGGCACGGCCGCTCTGTTCGGCCTCGCTGGTCTCGCCGGCATTCGTCGTCGTCGGTGCGTCCGAGCGGGGTAACCCGCACGCCTTCGTGACCGTTCAAAGCAAACCGAAAGGAGCC
>CALFYR010000427.1 GCA_937954195.1 uncultured Dehalococcoidia bacterium | reverse complement strand
CAGTCGTCACTTCCATTAGTACCGAAGTGACAGTGAGAGAACTTCTAAAGATGGCCATGCCGCCGACGCTGGAACTCGCTTTCGCGTCGTACGTCATCGCGCTGGTGATCGGCATCCCCCTCGGGACGATCGCGGGGGTACGGCCCAGGTCCATCTGGGACTGGGGTCTCTCCTTCTACACAATAGGCACGCTGGGCGTGCCGAACTTCCTGCTTGGTGTGCTGCTGCTCTGGCTGCTCTCGGTGAACCTCGGCTGGTTCCCGGCAAGCGGCCGGGTGAGCTTCTTCGAAGACCCAATCGGTTCGATTGAGTACCTGTTCCTGCCGAGCCTCGCGCTTGGGAGCGGCCTGGCCGCTGTGCTCGCGCGCTACACCCGCACAACGGTGCAGCAAGCCATGGGCCAGGACTACATCCGCACGGCCCGGGCCAAGGGTCTCTCGAGTTCGACAATCGTGATTCGGCACGCGCTGCGCAATTCCATGATCCCCATCGTGACCATCGTGGCGCTTCAGGTGGGCAACATCATGGCCGGCGCCGTCGTCATCGAGCGTGTGTTCACCCGTCCCGGGCTGGGCCGGCTGGTCGTCGATGCCATCCAGAACCGCGACTACCTCATCGTCCAGAGCACGCTCATCATCCTGGTCGTCATCTTTGTGGCGATGAACCTGCTCGCCGACCTCGCCTACGGCTTCCTCGATCCTCGGGTGCGCCGGGCATGACCGAACTCGTCGCACAACCGCTTCGCTACCGCAGCCGCCGCGAGCGCATGGTCCGCGAGTCCATGTTCTGGGGTTCGCTGGATCGGCTTATCCGGAACCCGCAGGGCCTCTTTGGGCTCATAGTGCTCGGGACGCTGATCCTTGCGGCGGTCTTCGCCCCGATCATTACCTGGCACGACCCCATCGAGCAGAACGCGCCGGGGCGGTTCCTTGCCCCGAGCTGGGACCACCCCTTTGGCACCGACGAACTGCGACGCGACCTGTTCGCCCGGACCATCTACGGGTTACGCGTCTCACTCGGGCTCAGCCTGATTTCCGTGGCCATCGGCGCGTCGATCGGCATCGCGCTCGGCTTCCTTTCCGGTTACGCGGGTTCGTGGGCCGATTCGCTCATCATGCGGGCGGTCGATGCCTTGCTGGCCTTCCCTGGATTGCTCGCCGCACTCGCCATCGTGACCATCCTCGGCCCGGGAATCCGGAACATCGCGATTGCCATCGCCTTCTTCTCGATCCCTTCGTTCGCGCGCCTTTCCCGCGCGCAAATGTTGGCCGAACGCAACCGCGATTATGTGACCTCTGCTGAGACGCTGGGTGCGGGAGCCTTGCGTATCGTCTTCCGCCATATCGCGCCGAACGCTATCGCGCCGCTGCTCACGCAGGTGGCGTTATTCATGGCCTCGGCGGTCATCCTCTCCGCGTCGCTGAGTTTCCTCGGCCTTGGCGAAACGGCGCCGCAGCCCTCACTTGGCGGCCTGATCAATACCGCGAAGAGCAACGTGCAGACGGCCTGGTGGTATGCCACGTTCCCCGGCGCAATCCTCGCGCTGCTCTTGCTTTCGCTGAACCTCCTCGCCGACGCCATCAACGACGCCATCGACCCCTACGCCCGCCGCCGCGCTTAGCACCAAGGAGAATTCATGCGCTTCACCTTTACTCCCGAACAGGATGCATTTCGAGCGGGGGTGAAAGACTTCCTCGCGCGGACGCTGACCCCGGCGTTCTGGGAGCACCAGCGTGCGAACCGCGAGCCGGGATGGTCACCGGAGTTTTCGAAGGCGGCCGCCGACGAGGGCCTGCTCGCCGTTTCGTGGCCGAAAGAGTATGGCGGACAGGCGAGGGGCCCTATCGAGCAGACCATCTATATGGAAGAGATGGCCTACGCCGGGGCGCCGCAGGAGCATCACCGCCGCGCCATCCAGCAGGTTGGTCCTTCGATCATGCTGTTCGGTTCGGATGAGCAGAAGGCGAAGTACCTGACCGGCATCGCCAGCGCCGACATCAGCTTCGCCATGGGACTTTCCGAACCGAACGCCGGCTCAGACCTCGCAAATGTCGAGACCTCGGCCACGCGTGACGGCGACGACTACATCATCAACGGAGTGAAGCGGTACACGAGCGGAGCTCACTACTCCGACTTCCTCTGGTGTGTGGCGCGGACGGACCCAGATGCGCCGAAGCACCGTGGCATCTCGATGTTTGTTGTCCCGCTGCGCGCTCCCGGTGTCGAGGTCCAGCCGTTGCTGGATCTCCAGGGCGACCACCACTTCAACTACGTGTACCTTCGGGATGTTCGCGTCCCGGCCGACCACCTGGTGGGCGAGGAAAACCGCGGCTGGTACCTCAACGCCCAGACGATGGACTTCGAACGCTCCGGTGGTGCGCACATCGGTTCGGCCCGCCGCCAGACCGACCAGGCCGTCTCGTGGCTGAAGCAATCAGGGCTAAAAGCAAGCCGCGCCGACCGGACGCGGTTGGCTGAGCTGGTAACCGTGACCGAGATCGCGTGGATGTTGGGCTACCGGGTCGCCTGGATGCGAGCCCAGGGACAGTTCCCGAACCACGAGGCTTCGATGGTGAAGATCCTGACTACCCGGGTACGGCAGGGCATCCCTGAGGTGATGGTCCGTATCTGCGGTCCCGCCGGCCTGCTCACCGGCGGCAGCGACCCATCGCAGGATTGGGGCTCGGACTACCTCGATTCCGCATCGGCAACGGTTGGGCAGGGGACAAGCGAAATCCAGCGGAACGTGATTGCTACCCGCGGGCTGGGACTGCCGCGCGCATGACTGCCAACCTCGAGGTCTCCCGCTCGAACCTTTCCGATACGGTGCGGGAATTCGACGCTCAAGGAATCCACCGCACAGGCACGGCCGTCGACGAGGCTTCCGCCGCCTGGCTCGTCGGGCGTTTGCAGGCGATGGGGCTGCACGCTGAAACCATTGGCTACCCCTTTCGGCGAATCATCCCCGATGCGCGGTGTGCGTTGCGGGCCGCCGACATCAAGGTCGAAGGCTATCCCCTCAGTGACTCGACCCTACCCGCGAGCGGGGACGTGGTTGAGGGAGTGCTTTCGCTGGAGGACGCGGCCGGTGGCATACGCGCGATGCGGATCGACCAGCATCGCGATGAGGCGCTCTTCGAAGCAGCCCGGCTGGCTGGCAACGCAGCCATCGTTGTGGCCGTCGAGGGCGACGCGGAGGGGTTCACGCTGCTCAATGCCTGGCGCTACCGCGACCCGTTCGGCCCGCCTGTGCTGCAGGTGCCGATTCGAACGTGGCCCGACATCGAACGCGCGGCCAGGGCCGGGTCATCCGCAGCCCTGAGCATCGGCGCGGCGCACGAGAACGTCGTCATCCTGAACGTCACCGCCCGCATCCCGGGCCGGGACCGCAACCTCCCCCCGCTGGCCGTGCTCACGCCGCGGAGCGGCTGGTGGCACTGCGCCGGCGAACGCGGCGGCGGCCTCGCCGTCTGGCTAGAGCTCGCCCGGATCCTTGCGGCGCAACCGCTCGAACGCGATGTCGTGTTCCTCGCGACCACCGGTCATGAGATTGGATACCTGGGCATCCACATCTACTTCGAAGCCGATGCGGCGCTCGCCACCGGCGCGCATTCGTGGCTCCACCTCGGCGCGAACATCGGCGCCGCCGATACGCGGCTGATGGTCCGAACGGGCGACCCTGATTCGATGGAGCGGGTGCGTTCCGCGTGTGCGCCCCACGTCCCCGCCGCCATGTACAACGTGACCGAGACACCCGCTGGTGAAGCGGGCGTGGTCGCGCTCTACGGTGGCCGGTTCGCCTCGTTCATCGGTGCGGGCTTCCCGCTGTTCCACTCCATCAACGACCGTTGGCCGCAGGCATGCGATTTCGACGCGATGGCGTCCGCGACCGAAGCCGCACTGGCGATCCTCCGGTCCGCCTGACGTCACCCCATCGCGTGGAGTTCGGGGATGACCTCCGCGATGGCGTTCAGCGCCTTCACGGTGCCGCCGCGTCCATAGGCGTCGCCCGCGAATGCGCAGTCGATGATTCCCACCCCGGCATCGTGATAGGTACGTACCTGCTCGAGGATGGTCTTCGGGGTGCCGTAGAACTGGAATCCGGCGACCCCGGGTGCTCCTCCTCCCTCGCCGGGCGTGGAGCGAGGCGATTCCGCTTGCGCCGATGGGCCGTAGTTAGCGCCTTCGGCGCGGTTCATCCGCGCGGCGATGGCCGCGCGAGCCCGGTCCACAATCGCGTTCGCCTGCTCGTCATCCGGCGCCACCAGCGCGCGCGCCCGGAAGAGCACATTGTCGTTCGTGGGGGTCCAGCCCGCGGCTGCGGCGCATTCCCTGTAGTGCGCCACGTGCTTCGCGACCTGCGGCGCCGGCGCGAACCCGATAGCCAGGTTTAAACGGTTCGCGGCGGCAAATTCGATCGACTCCGTGCTGTTTCCCGAGAAGAACACTGGCGGATGTGGCTCCTGCAGCGGGCGGGGCCACACCGAGACGTGCTCGAATGAGAACTGCTCGCCCCGCCACGCGAACGGGGTGGTCTCCCGCCACGCTTTGAGCATGAGCAGCGTCGCCTCCTGCGTGATTTCGCGTGTCACCGGTGAGGCCTTGCCGTCGTCCGAGTAAGTCCGATGCTCGTTTGGGGTGCCACGGAGGGGGAGGACTACCGCACGCCCGCCGCTGAT
>CALFYR010000426.1 GCA_937954195.1 uncultured Dehalococcoidia bacterium | reverse complement strand
AGGGAGAAAGGGAGAAAGGGAGAAAGGGAGAAAGGGAGAAAGGGAGAAAGGGAGAGTGACTCGGAGCGGTTGGCCCTCACCCAGACCCTCTCCCACCCTTCCGGCGGGAGAGGGAGTTCATCGACCTAGCCCATTTCGCCCCAGTTGCGGCCCTGCTTGAGGTCGACTTTGAGCGGCACCTTGAGTTCGAGGCTGGCGGGCATGATGCGCGTCGCTAGTTCGCGGATGGCTTCGGCTTCATCGGGCGGGCATTCGAAGATGAGTTCGTCGTGGACCTGGAGAAGCATGCGGCTCTGGAGGCCGCGGTCGCGGAGTTCCTGGTCCACGCGGATCATGGCGACCTTGATGATGTCGGCGGCGGTGCCCTGGATGGGCATGTTGATAGCTTCGCGTTCAGCCGCGGAGCGCACCTGGAAGTTGGTGCTGCGGATGGCTGGCAGGTACCGGCGACGGCCGAAGAGCGTCTGTGCGTAGCCGTTGTTGCGGGTGAAGGCGAGCGTTTCTTGCTGCCACATGGCGATGCCGGGGAAGTTCCGGTAGTAGCTGCTGATGAACGCTTCCGCTTCTTCGCGCGTCATGCCGGTGCGGCTGGCAAGGCCGAATTCGCCCATGCCGTAGGCGATGCCGAAGTTCACCATCTTGGCGGTGTCTCGCATCTGGCGGGTGACGTCCTCGGGCTGGACGCCATAGACGGTGGCGGCGGTGGCACGGTGGATGTCCTGGTCCGCAAGGAAAGCGCTGATGAGGCCGTCGTCGTTGGTGACGTGGGCGAGCACGCGGAGTTCGATCTGGGAGTAGTCCGCCGCAACGAAGAGGGCGTTTTCGAAGTGAGAGGCGACGAACGCGCGACGGATGTCGCGACCGGTGTCCGTGCGGACGGGGATGTTCTGGAGGTTCGGGTTGGTGCTGCTCAGCCGGCCCGTGGCGGCGACGGTTTGCTGGAAATCGGTGTGGATGCGGCCGTCTTCCGCGACCGTCATCGGCAGGGCATCGGTATAGGTGGACTTCAGCTTGGTCAGTTCGCGGTAGGAGAAGATGAGGTCGATGATCGGAGCGACCTCGCGGAGGGCTTCGAGGGAACGCTGGTCTGTGCTGTAGCCCTGGGTGGTCTTGCGGGTTTTTGGCAGGCCGAGTTCGTTGAAGAGCACATCGCTGAGCTGCTTGGGGCTGCCGATGTTGAATTCGTGGCCGACGGTGGCATAGATCTCGCATTCGGCCTTTTCGGCATCGGCGCCGAGGGCGCGCGAGAGTTCGCGAAGGACCGAGAGGTCGACATCGATGCCGAGCCGTTCCATCCGGAAGAGGACGGGCACCAGCGGCATTTCCATATCGTTGAAGAGGGGCCATTGGCCGCGCTCGTTCAGCTGGGCTTCGATTTGCGGTCGCAGGCGGAGGAGCATTTCGGCCTGCTGGCAGGCGTACGGCGTGACCTTGTCGATATCGACCTGGGGGAGGGTGACGGCGTTGCGGCCCGTGCCAATGAGCGAGGGCAGCGAGATGAGCTCCATGCCGAGGCGTTCGTTGGCGAGCGCGTTCACGGTGCTGGAGGTTTCGCCGAGGAGGAAGGCGCCGATCGAGACATCGAAGTCGTAGCCATCGAGCGACATGCCGTAGCGATCGAGCATGTGCATCAGGTACTTGGTGTTGTAGACCGTCTTCTTGAGGGCAGGGTCGGCCAGCAGCGGCGCGATGGCGGCGGTCACGGTTTCGAAGGGGAGCTGCGTTCGTTCGCCATCGAAGCGGGGAGCGTGGCCGACGGGGACGTACCATGCCTTGCCGGGTCCGGTAGCGAAGGCGAAGCCGAGCACGCTTGTGTGGGCGGGGTCGCCGGTAGTGGAGATGCCGGCGACCGAGAAGGCACCGGATGAGCGGAGTGTTTCGGCGAGGGCGCTCAGCTCCGCCTCGGTGCAGACGGTGGCGTAGTCCTGCTCGGCCGACATGATTTCGGCGGTTGGGCGAGCGCCTAGAACTTCATCGAGGCGCTGGGAAAGCATCCGGAATTCGAGTTCGCGGAAGAGCCCGGCGATACGCTCACGGTCGAAGTCGCGGACCTGGCACTTCTCGAGGTCGAATTCGATGGGCAGGTCCGTGTGGATGGTGACGAGTTCCTTGTTGCGGAAGGCGATTTCGCGGCCATCGACGAGCTTTTGCTTGAGAGCGCCTTTTGTGAGCTCGATGTTCTCGTAGATGGACTCGATGGGTCCGAACTGCCGGATAAGGTCGGTGGCGGTCTTCTCGCCAATGCCTCGGATGCCCTCGATGTTGTCGCTCGTATCGCCCTTGAGGGCTTTGAAATCGATCATGTAGATGGGGCTGAAGCCATAGCGTTCGGCCGCGCGCGTTTCGTTGTAGTCGACGACGTCGCGCTGGTAGGGGCGGAACATGAAGAGATTGACGTTGGGGCCGATGAGCTGGACGAGGTCGGTATCGAGGGTGGCGATGTAGGTTTCGATGCCCTCGGCTGCGACCTTCTTTGCGATGGTGCCGGCGACGTCATCGGCTTCGTAGCCGGGGAATTCGATGATGGGGATGCCGAAGGCTTCGAGCATCTCGCGCACGCGGACCATCTGCTTCAGGAGGTCGGAGGGGGTTTCGCGGCGGGTGGCCTTGTAGGCTTCGCTGGCTTCGTGGCGGAACGTCTTTCCGCCGGCATCCCACGCGGCGACGATGTGCGTGGGCTTCAGCATGTCGAGCACGCGGATGAGGGTTTCGGCGTAGCCGTGGGTGGCGAAGGTGAGTTCGCCTTTCGAGGTCATGAGGGGATGGTCGGAGTTGGCCATCGCGAAGAAGGCGCGGAAGAGGATGCCGTGCGAATCGAGGACGACGAGGCGGGGTTTTCCGGGAGCTGTGGGTGGCACCGGGAGATTATAGGCGGGGTGGGTGCGACAGGGGGTGTCGGGTTGGCACTACTCGATGACGCGTGTGCCGGCCACGGAGTCCCACGGGGAGCTTCCACCGCCGACGATGATGGCCAGGGCAATGGGCACGGCGATAAACGCAAAGGGGACGACCAGGAGGGTTAGCGGCAACGCGACCCCGAGAAACACCAGTTGAACCGCGAAGCGGACCACTGACTGTGGAAGCGGGATGGGGTCGAAGGAATCGCCGGCGACGACGCGAAGGCCGACCATCTTCTTGCCGAGCGTGCCCTGGAGCTTGCTGGACGTGAGCACCACCCAGTAGGCGGCCTGGATCGCCCAGACGGCGATCCAGGCGGGCCAGCTGATTTCGAACGTGCCGTCGGGCTTCATGACGAGGTCGAGCGACTGGCCGGAAATCGCCAGGTACACCGGGATGACAACCAGGCCGAGGATGATGGAATCGAGGAGGTAAGCGAAGAAGCGCGGGACGCGCCCGGCGCCGATCTGGATTTCAGCGGGGGCGCGACCTTCGAAGGCGATCCATCCGGGGACACCGGCTACGGATTCGGGAGCGAGGCGGGCGGACGGTTCGACTTTCGCACGGACGACTTCGCCGCATTCGAGGCAGACGCGGGCGCCTTCGCGCAGGTTGGAACCGCAGTTCGGGCAGGCCATCGGTTATCTCCCATATGAGATCTCGGCACGGAGAGGTGCGGGGGCAAGGGAGGGTCCAATTGGCGGTATGGCAAAGTGGCGGATGCGCAATGTGGTAGAGTGGCAAAATGGGCATCCGAGTGACGATGAACGAAACGGGACGGATCACGATTCCTGCGGCCATCCGGAGGGAGCTGAAGATAGAGGGCGAGCAGGAGTTCGAGGCGACGGCAACGGACGACGGCGAAGCTGTCATCCTCCGGCCGGTAGTGCTGGTGCCCCGGCACTGGGTCTACACGGACGAAGACCTGGCGAGTATCGAACGGGGGCTGCGGGACCTTCGCGAGGGCAGGGAGCGCCGGGCTACCGAAGCGGACTTTCGGGCCCTGGCGGAAGTGGCGGACGATTGAACTTCGATTCGCTCACGTTTAGCGACGAGTTCTTTCGATCATTCGCCGATCGAAGGTTCACGCCTTCGGACCGGTCTCGTGTGCTTAAGGCCATGGCACTTCTCGATTCCAACGAGAAACATCCATCGCTTCGAGTCCATTTGCTAACCGGCAACCTGGCAGGTATATGGTCGGCCTCGGTTTCCGATAGCATCCGCATCCATTTCGTCCGTCTC
>CALFYR010000425.1 GCA_937954195.1 uncultured Dehalococcoidia bacterium | reverse complement strand
TGCGAGTTGCGAGTTTGTAAGAGCGCTTCCGTGGGCTGCAGGCGACTTCCGGGCCACACTGGAACGATGAAGATCCTCGTCGTCGGCGCAAGCGGGTACATCGGAAGCCACCTGGTGCCGCTGCTGGCCGCGGACGGTCACCACGTTCGCGCGGCAGCCCGGAGGACCGATGTCCTCGAAGCCCGCGCCTGGGAGGGCGTGGAGCTGGCCGCCGCCGATGTCCTCGAACCGGAATCGCTCGTCCGCGCACTCGAAGGCGTGGATGTTGCGTACTACCTCGTTCATTCGATGGGCGGCGGACGGGGGTTCGCATCGCGGGATAAGCAGGCGGCCCGGAACTTCCGCGAGGCAGCGGCCGCGGCCGGCGTGCAGCGGATCATTTACCTCGGGGGGCTCCGGCCGGTCGGGGTGACGTCGGAACACCTGGCATCCCGCCTCGAAACCGGCGACGTCCTCCGCGAAGGCACGGTACCCGTTACCGAACTCCGGGCCGGCCTCATTGTTGGTGCCGGGTCGGCCGGGTTCGAAGTCATTCGCGACCTGGTGAACCACCTGCCGTTCATGGTGACGCCGCGCTGGGTCGAAAGCCGGACACAGGCGATAGCGCTCGACGACCTTCTGGCCTACCTGGTCGGCCTGCTGGAGCATCCCGAAACCGCGGGCCAGACCTACGATGTGTGCGGACCCGAGCGGCTTCGCTACCGGGACTTGCTGGCCGGCTACGCACGCGTTGTCGGGAAGACTTATCGCGCGCTCCAGGTGCCCTTCCTGACTCCGACGCTTTCTTCGTACTGGCTTGGGCTTGTGACCGCGGTGCCGCCATCGGTCGCAAGGCCGCTCATCGAAGGGTTACGGTCCGACCTCGTGGGAGATGACACCGCGTTGCGGGCTGTTCTGCCCATTCCGCTGCACACGTACGAAGAAGCCGTTCGCGCCGCGCTCGAATCGGAGCGGGGTGACCCGCTGCCCGCACGCTGGGCCGAGGGCGCACTCGCCTTCAGGGGGTACGACCCCGACACCAGCTTCTACTCCAAGGGCGAGAGCGCCACGAACGACGCCGACGTGCCGGCCGAATGGCTCTGGCAGGTGGTGACGAGTATCGGCGGGAAGAACGGGTACTACTACGCCGACCGTCTGTGGTGGCTGCGGGGCGCATTCGACCGGGCGATTGGGGGCGTGGGCCTCCGCCGCGGCAGGCGCCACCCCACCGACGTCCGGGTCGGCGACGCGATCGACTTCTGGCGCGTGGTGGCGGTACAGCCTGGGGAGCGACTGACGCTCGTGGCCGAAATGCGGCTTCCAGGCACGGCGGTGCTCGAATTCGAGGTCCAGGCCCGGGACGAGGGCCATTCGCGCCTCATCATGAACGCGAGGTTTCACCCGACCGGCATCTGGGGCCTGCTGTACTGGTACACGCTGGTGCCCGCGCACGGCTTCATTTTCCGTCGGATGCCGCGGAACATGGTCCGGGCGGCTGAAGAAGCGGCTCGATTGGCCGCATCCGGCTAGCGGCGCAGGCAGCTGCCCCGGAACGGCGCCCCCAGGAACGGTGAAATCGGGCAGAGATTAAATGCGCCGGTCGCCAGCGGAAGGAGGCCGAAAGCGGCCAACGCCCAGCCGCCGAATGCTCCAACTACGATGCCGAAGGCGATGAGCGCGAAGCCCAAAACGATCCTGAGACCGCGCCCGAATGGGCTGGCCATGAAGCGTGCGATTGCCACAGTGATTGCCTCCCGAATATACCCCCAAGGGGTATACATCGAGCGTGCAGATTGTTAGGCCGACGACAACTATCAAGTGACGATGGTCCGTATTGGCCCGGTAAATGGGACACCTGACCCATTCGCGCTAACGAAAAAATTGGTAGCATCCACTACGTGGACGGGGAACTGCCAAATTCGGCCGAACGCATCATCCGCCGCTTCGGCGGCCAGAGCGCGCTCGCCGCGCTTCTCGGCAAACGGCAGAGCACCATCCAACACTGGGCGAGCACGGGCCGCATCCCTGCCCAATGGCACGGGGCGCTCATGTCGCTCGCCCGCCAGCGAGGAATTGTCTTGGAACCCAAAGATTTCGTGCAGACGCAGCCCAAAGAAGTGAAGCCGGCCAACGGTAAGCTCGGCGTGCTCCTGGTGGGCCTTGGCGCGGTCGCCACCACCTTCATCGCCGGTGTCGAAAACGCCCGCCGTGGCACCGGTTCGGCCATCGGGTCACTCTCCCAGATGGGCACCATCCGTCTCGGCAAGCGGACCGAAAACCGCTCCCCGCTCATCAAGGACTTCGTGCCGCTGGCCAACCTGGACGACCTGGTCTTCGGCGCGTGGGACCCGATCCCGGACAACGCCTTCGAAGCCGCAATCAAGGCGGGGGTGCTCGACAAGCACGAACACCTCATCCCGCACCAGGCGTACCTCGAATCGATCAAGCCCATGCCGGCCGTGTTCGACCAGTACTACGTGAAGCGCCTGCACGGCACCAACGTGAAGACCGGCAAGAACAAGATGGAACTTGCCGAGATGATCCGGAAGGACATTCGCGACTTCAAGGAAAAGAACGGTTGCGACCGGCTGGTGATGGTGTGGTGCGCCTCCACCGAGATCTTCATGGAGGAAACGGCCGACCACGCGAACCTGGAGGCCTTCGAAGCCGCCATGGAAGCGAACGCCGAAAGCATCGCCCCTTCGATGGTCTACGCGTACGCCTCGATCATGGAAGGCGTCCCGTTCGCGAACGGCGCGCCGAACCTGACGGTCGATACCTCGGCGCTGCTGAAACTCGCCAATGACAAGGGCGTGCCGATCGGCGGCAAGGACTTCAAGACCGGCCAGACGCTCCTCAAAACGGTCATTTCGCCGATGCTGAAGGCCCGCATGCTCGGCGTGGCCGGCTGGTACTCCACCAACATCCTCGGCAACCGCGACGGCGAGGTGCTCGACGACCCGGAGAGCTTCAAGACCAAGGA
>CALFYR010000424.1 GCA_937954195.1 uncultured Dehalococcoidia bacterium | reverse complement strand
AGCGCGAGCGGCGCGGAGGTCTTCGCGGCAGCGCTCCAGGAGAACGGCCGGGCCCAGGTGATGGGACTGCGGAGCTTCGGCAAGGGGACGGTCAACCGGCTCGAGCCCTTGACCGAATGTGGCGATCCCGCTGGATGCGGTGCCCTCTATCTTTCGGTCGGCCGCTGGCTCACCCCCGAGGGCAACCAGATCGAAGGCCTCGGCGTGAAGCCGGACGTCGAAGTCCCCATGACGTACGACGAGTACATCGACCAGGGGGACATCCAGATCTTCGCCGCAATCGATTTCCTGCGCGGGAACTAGCCGCGGGCTACACTGGTATCACTACGTCGGCCCCGTCGCACTGACGGGGCCGTTTCGTTCGCGAATAGCCATGAGTGAATCAACGATCGCGCAGAATCGCCGTGCACGGCACGACTACGAGTTCCTTGCCAAGTTCGAGGCAGGGATCCAGCTGACTGGAAGCGAAATCAAGTCAGTTCGGGACCACCACGTCCAGCTCCAGGGTTCGTACGCACGCATCCGGGATGGGGAGGTTTGGCTGCAGGATGCGCACATCGCCCCGTACGCGAACGCAGGCTACACGGGCCACCAGCCGGACCGGGACCGCAAGCTCCTGCTGCACAAGAAGGAGATCCGGAAGATCGAGGAGCTCATGGGGGAGCGTGGCCTGGCCCTGGTGCCGCTCGCGATGTACTTCAAGCGGGGCAAGGCGAAGGTGGAACTCGGGGTTGGCCGCGGCCTCAAGCGTTATGACAAGCGTGAGAAACTGAAAGAAGCCGATCAGAAGCGGGATATCCAACAGGCGCTTCGGCGGCGTGGGTGAGTAGTGACCACGGAGGAGTGGCTGGAAGCCCTTCCCGGCAGGATCGAACGGTGCGTGGCCCTCTGGGAACTCGTGTTGGGGGAACCACTAGCAGGTGGTTCGATTGGCCGGGTGTTCGGTTGTACCGGACCACGCGGCGAAGACCTGGTGCTCAAGGTTTCACCACCAATCGCTGAAGCCCGGACCGAGGCCCGCGCGCTTGACCACTGGGGTGGCCTGGGCGCCGCCCGGCTGGTGGCGTTTGACGTCGCGGCGAACGCTCTACTGCTGGAGCGGATTCGCCCGGGATGGCAGTTGCTCGAACAAGATCGTTCTAAAGAGCTGCTCAGTGACGAGCGCGCCGTTGAGGCGGCTGCGGGCGTTCTCCAAGGGTTACAGTCCCCGCCGCCGCCACATGCAGGGGCATTCCCCACGTTCGACGAGAAGCTGGACTGGTGGCTGAACTGGACGGCCGCGTACGGCGAGCCTGGAACCGCCGGTACACGCATGCTGCCCTTGATGGAGCGCTGCGCCAGGGCGCTCGACCGCTCCGCAACACGGCGAGTACTCGCGCACGGCGACTTCGTTGCAAAGAACCTTCTCTATGCCGAACACGGCAGTTATGTCGCGGTGGATCCGCTCCCCTACCTGGGTGATCCGGCTGCCGACATTGGCCACTTCTCGGCCTATCACTCACCCGTCGAGACCGTGATTCCTCGCGCCCGCGCGATCGCGAAGCGGAGCGGCAACGACCCGGATCGCGCGGCGAGGTGGGCCGCCGTCTGGATGGTCGGAGAAGCGTGCGAAACCTGGCGGGAGGACTCGGACGATGTGCAGACGTGGGTACAGGGCACGGAATGCCTCCGCCTGCTCGCGGAGTGCGATTAGGCGAATCACCACGGAGGTCCAGGCCGGCCAACCGCTCTCCCGCCATCAATGCGAACGGGTGTGCTATACTGGATACATCTTGGGGACGAAGGGAATCGACAGGAAGCTAGGTAGCCGGATAGCAGGCCGAGGTTGGGCGTCACCCTCGTAAATCAGGCGGCCAAAAACAAATGGCAATAATCGCCAACTCGCTCTCGCAGCTTAATAACCTGTGAAGCCGTCTCACCCGAAGCCCGGCCTGGCAGCGTCGGGATGAGGCGTCACTAAAGCCAGGATGCCGCGGAACCACGCCGATAGATTCCGCGAAAGACTTATCGGCTGGCCGATGCGCGTGGGGCCCACCACTGCAGCGCAACGGCGAGACCCTTATCGGTGGGAAAGCCTGTAGGATAATTCGGAGCTGACCTTCGCTGGACCGGGAGTTCAACTCTCCCGCGTCTCCACCAAGAATTCAACAAGGCCGGGCATGTCCCGGCCTTTCGCTTGCCTCTTCCAATGGAGGATTGCGGATGGGAGGTGTGCGAGCCGGGAGTACCCGGCCCCACACCTTAGCGGTCATGACTGTGCCCTGTGTCGAAACCACAGCAATGGGAAGCGATGCGCTTTGCGTGGTGGGTGCACGCCTTTCGGCTGCTCCGCCACGGCTGCCCGAGCTTCGCGCTCGAGGAGCAACTGGCGAACGACTTCTTCATGCTCGGCTTCGGCCGCGCGACACCAATCACGATAGTCGAGTGCGAACATGGCAGGCCCTCCCTTCATCGAATTGAGAACGGAGCCCGGGAACCTCGGGTCGCCGGACCTGTCTCAACTGCGATGCTGAGCTTTCGCCGCCACGGATTCATGGCCGGAAATGGCTATTCGCGTTGCTATTCGAGGAATGGCCAGTAGGGCGTCAGCGAGCGAGCACGAGGCCTATGACATTGCCGGCCGGGTCGCTGAACGACGCAACGTGGACGTTCGGAGCGACCTCCGTAGGCGGCTGAACCATCCTGCCGCCGTGCCGCTCTACTTCGGCCAGGGCGGTCCCGAGGTCGGACACCTGGATGTAGATGGACACCGCGGGCGTTGCGCCAAAGGCGACACCACCAGAGACGCCGGGTTCGAAGTAGCGCCAGGTCGCCTCGCCCCGGAACCTCCACGTGGGTTGTCCACCCTCGCTACCCATCTCCACGCCTTCATTCATGTGCGCATCCGCCCCGGTGTACGTCGTCGCTCCTGTCGCCTCGTCATGGGTGTGGCTGGCTGTCTCAATGCCGGCGTACGTTTCGGAGAATGGAAAGATCTCCCAACCGAATGCGTCCGCATAGAACGTCCGCAGCAGTGCCGGATCCGGCCCGCGGATTTCGAAGCTGACAACGGGGTTGGGCATGGCGGTTGCTCCTTGAAGAGGCTGAACCTTAGCCGATCAGGGTGAGTTCATCGCCGAGGCCGACCGTGCCTTCGACGAGCACCGAACAGTACATTCCCGCGCAGGCGTTGTTCATTTCTCCCGCCTTCTTGAGGACTGCGGGGGTCGATGAACCGGTCTCGGGATCGAGCGTGATCATGTTGCACCGGCGATCGGGCTCGTGGACCGCGATGGTCGCCCCGCCAATGGTCACGGCCTTCCCCGCCCACGCATTCTCCGCGAACGGCTCGTCGCCAATATCCACGATGAAGTTCATCCGGAACCGCCGGTGGTCAGCTTCAACGCCGCCCGCTTCGGCAAGCGCCTTGATCGTCGCCGTCGAAATGATGGACACGTAGGCGACATCCTGGCATCCGCGGTAGTCCGAACGCAGCGAGGCGGACTTACCGCTCCACTCCTGCAGCTTCGCGCGGAACTCCGCGCTGCCCAGGTCGAATTCGCCATCGGGCGTCTGCACTCGGACGGAGGGCCAGTTGTGCTCGCCCGGCGTCAGGATCGGCTGGCACTGCAGGAGCTGCGGGCAGTCCCTGGCGGTGAACCACGGGAAGGGCGAGTGAACGCCATCCTGCACGAAGGCGAATCCACGGTCCCAGGGGAGGCCAACGAAGTCGATATCGACGCGGGCAAGTGCTTCGCCGCGCATGGATTTCACCGGGTACCGCGCGATGGCGGTTACCCTGCCGGAGGTGGGAGTTGTCACCGGGGGAGCCTAAGCGAAAGAGCGACCACCGCCAACTAGGCCGTGGCAAGCGATGACCTTTTCTCCTGGATGATTGCGTCCAGTTCCAGTTTGAGTCGGTCGAGGACGGTGTCATACGGGAAGGCGCCGAGTTCTTCCTCGCCCTTCTTCAAATTCACGAACGTCGGCGCGCACCAGAGGCCAAGGTCCGCGTCATCGGTTTCTCCCGGGCCGTTCACGCGGCAACCCATCACCGCTATCGTTATGTCGTATTCCTTGGCGTAGGCCGACATCTCCTTGACCTTGAACGCGAGGTCCACGAACGCCTCGTTCTCGACACGGCTACAGCTCGGGCAAGAGATGATGTTCAGCCCGTGGTCCTGGAACACCGGGACGGAACGGAACCGGCCCGCTTCGATGTCGGCGATGATCTGGCGGCCGGCTTCGACTTCCTTCCACTTGTCCGCGAAGGGGAGCGTGAGCGATACGCGGAGCGTATCGCCGATGCCGCGGCTCAGAAGCTGTTCGAACGCGATGCGGGTCTTGATGACCCCGTCCGGGAGCATCCCGGCTTCGGTCACCCCAAGGTGAAGTGGGACATCGGGCCTTGCGGCCGCGAACCGGGTGTTGCCCTCGATGACCTTGCGAGGATCGCTGTCCTTGAGCGAGACGACGTACCGGGTGAATCCCAGGTCATCAAGCATGCGGCAATGATCCAGCGCACTTTCCACCATGGCGGTGACGCCATCCAGGAGGGGTTCGTCGGCGCCTTCGAACTTCGCCACCATCTCCGGGTCAACGGAGCCGCAGTTCACTCCGACGCGTAGTGCGAGGTCGTGCTGGGCGGCGGTCTCGGCGATAAAAGCGACTTTGTCCCGCACCGGCTTCGTCTTTTCGTGGTGGTAGAGGTGGCCGGGGTTGTAGCGAACCTTGTTGACGTGGGGAGCGACGCTGGTGATGAGCCGGTAGTTCTCCTGGAGGTCCACCACCAGGTTCGCATCGGGAACCCGCTGCCGGATGATGGCGAGCGCCTCGACATCCTTCGCGCTATCGACTGCGATTCGAACCAGCCCGGCGCCAGCCTCGTGAAGCATCTTCGCCTGCGCGGTGGTCGCATCGAGGTCGGTTGTCTTCGTGGCGCACATAGATTGGACGACGATGGGGTTGCCGCCACCGATGGTGACGGAACCTGCGCGGACGGGGCGGGTGTTGGCTCGCTTCATGGCCAAAGTGTAGCAGCGCGGGGCGTTGCGAGAGGTTAGCGGGGCAGCCTGCCCCGCCAAGACCTAGATCACGCGGATTGTGGCGATCATACCTTCGTTCGTGTGTGAGATAACCTCGCCATCGAACTCCTCGACGATATCGCACACGAGCTGGTACTCCCCCGCCTCGAGGTCCAGTGAAAGCTCGTACGAATCGCCGGTCGCAATTTCCGGGGTCCGA
>CALFYR010000423.1 GCA_937954195.1 uncultured Dehalococcoidia bacterium | reverse complement strand
GGAAGAGGACAGCGAAGAGGCCGATACCGGCGGCGATGAGCGAACTGGAAACGATGGTGGCCTGGGGGCCCCACAGGCTGGCCTGGATGCCTGACTGCAGGTATCCGACGGGGGTGCTTGCGACGAAGGTCAGGCCGTACATGCTCATCACGCGGCCCATCATGGCGCGATCGGAGTTCTCCTGCAGGAGGGCGACGGCGTAGTTGATGAAGATCGCCGGACCAACGATGCCCATGGAGACGAGCAGCACCATCGAGAGCCAGAGCGTCGAGCTGGCTCCGTAGCCGGCGAGGAGCGTGCCGCCCATCAGGACAGAGGCGGAAACGAGCAAACCGCGGCGTTCGACGCGGATAACGCTCATCAGGATTGACCCGAGGACGATGCCGCCACCAAAGCATCCCCAGAGGATGCCCACCCACTTGTCGGAGCGCACGAAGACGTCTTCGACCATGAGCACGACCGTCACGGCGAAGGGGCCCATGAGGAAGATGCCGGGAACCGTCCCGAGCGCGAGGATGCTGAGCAGGGCGGGTTGGTTGCGGATGTAGCGCAGGCCCTCGGTGAGGTCCTGGCGGACGCTCTTGCCGGTCGGGACAGGCTTGTCGGTGGCGATGAGACCGAAAAGGAGTGCGGCGACGGCGAGCATTGCGACTTCGGCGCCGAAGGCAAAGGTCAGGCCAATCCAATCGGAGAGGAAGCCGCCAATCATGGGCCCGCCGAACTGGAGGGTGGCCATGAAAGCCATCGTGCCGAAGATCGCGCCATTCTGAATCTGCGACTGGTGGAGAATCTGGGGCATCATGCTCTGGCGGGCGGGGTTGGTGAACGCCCCGGCGCTACCGACGATGGCGGAGAGAATGAACACCGGCCAGACGACGGAGACATCGGCGCCAGCGAGGGCGACATACACGAGCGAAACCGCGGCCGCCACGGTGTAGGTTCGGACGAGGATACGGCGCCGTTCGACGCGGTCGGCGACGACGCCGCCAAGGAGTGCGAAGAGCGCGCCAGGGACCGTCTGGCAGATGAGCGCGGCGGCGAAGAAGGCCGCGCGGTCGTCTTCGGCGACGCGGTCGCGGACGAAGAGCTGGACGGTGACGGCCTGGATTCCGACACCGGAGCCGGCGAAGACCGATGCGATCCACCAGACGCGATAGCCACCAACCGTGAACGGGTTGCGGGAGACGGCCTCGCCGGGCGCGGCCGGGGTGGCCGGGGTGTGAAGCGCGTCGGGGAGGGCTTCGGTCATGGCGGCGAAGTGTACGCGGGCAGGCGGCAAGTTGCATCACGCAACGGAGCATCCTTTCCGGCGCGAAACAAAACGCCCGTAGAATCCGACCGAGCCTGAGGGCCGGCGAAAGGGGATGGCAATGACGCGGATACTTACGGTGCTGGGAAGCGTGACTCCACCCGGGCGGCTGTCATCGGCCGTTGGCGGATCGATGGAACGGGCGGCCGGCCACGGGCACGCGGCATCGGTCCTCGACCTCGGTCAGCTGCGGCTCGGGTTCGCGGATGGACGACCACCGGAACAACTGGACGACGACACGGGAGAGCTCGTGGCGAAGGTGAGCGCGGCCGAGGCGGTGATCCTGGCCACGCCGATCTACCGGGCGACGCTCACGGGGGCGTTGAAGAACGCGCTGGACCTGCTTCCGGTCGAGGCGCTGAAGGACAAGCCGGTTGGGATCGTCTCGATGGGGGCGACCTTGCACCACTTCCTGGGGGCGGAGAGCCACCTGCGCGACATCCTCGCGTGGTTCGGCGCGTTGACGGCGCCCAATGGCGTCTACCTGAGTTCGGCCGACTTCGAGAAAGGCGTCCTGACAGAAAATGCCGCGACGAGGCTCGATGACCTCGTCGCGGCACTGGAGAGGTTGGCAACAGCAGCAGCCAGCGGACCTCTGGGGCCCACACCGCTGGCTGCACAGCGGCACTAGGCCTTCAGCATTTCCTCGCGGCTCTGCTCGGCGCGGGAAGCGCCGATGGCCGTCTTCACCTTCTTCTCTTCCTCCGGCGGAGGAATGACGGCGGGCATGCCCAGGGTCTTGATCCAGAGTTCCCGGGCCCAGCCCATGGTGTGGTAGAGGTGTTCGTCCTCTTCCTCCTCAACTTGTTCATAGGCTTCCTGGAGCGCGGACTTCATCTTTCCTGAGGATGCTTCGGCGATTCGGCCGATGAGTTCCCAGTTCTGATGGTCCTTCGTTTCGGCTTCCACGACGGATTCGGCGGCGACGAGCTGGGCGGCGGCACCGCCGGCTTCGGCCATCGCCATCTTCATGGCGGCGACGAGCGCTTCGCCCTTGTGGCGGACGACCTTCCGGCCCGGGGTTTCGACTTCGGGGTCGAGACCGATCTTCTCGAAGGTCTCCCGGAGCACCCGCTCGTGGTTGGTGGTCTCATCCAGGTACTTTTGCCACTCTTCCTTGAGCTCGGGTTCCTGCGCGCACTCGATTGCCGCGCGATAGATCTGTTGGCCGCCCATCTCGGTCTCGAGTGCCTGGTAGAGCAGTTCGGTGACCTGTTCGTTCTTCACTGTGGCTTCCTCCTTGGGGTTTGCAGCAGGATTCCAAGCTACGGCGGGAGCAGACGGGGCGACATAGCGGCGCTGGCTCGATCGCTTGCAAATCCATCACAGGCGTTTGACGGGCGCGTTACGGGGGTGCCATGGTTCCCCATCGAATTGACGAGGAGTCAGAATGAAGGACCTTCGGATCGGCGTGCACATCGGTGCAGCAACGGCACAGCAGACGGTCGACGGGATCATCGCGGCCGAGCGCGCCGGGGTGGAGTGCGCGTGGCTGACGGTTGGCGGACTCCAGCCGGACCCGTTCGCCGTGTTTGGGGCGGCAGCCCAACACACCTCGAAGATCCTGTTCGGGACATCCATTGTGCCGACCTTTCCGCGACACCCGCTGGCAATGGCACAGGGAGCCGCCGCCGTGGATTCACTCGCACCCGGACGGCTCCGGCTGGGAGTGGGCCCCAGCCACAAGCCGAGCATCGAAGGGATGTGGGGCATTCCGTTCGAGCGGCCGCTGGAGCACCTGCGTGAGTACCTGACAATCCTGAAGGCTGTGCTGGGCACCGGGTCGGTGAACTTCGAAGGCAAGCGGTTCACCGCGCGGGGGCAGATCGCCGGGCCAACGCAGGTGACGGTGATGGCCTCGGCGCTGCGGACGAACGGCTTCCGTGTGTGCGGCGAATTGGCGGATGGCGCCATTTCGTGGAACTGCCCGCTCCCCTACCTGCGCGACGTGGCGGTGCCAGCGCTGAAGGAAGGCGCGGCAAAGGCGGGCCGGGACGTCCCGCCGCTGATAGCCCATGTGCCGGTGATCGTCTCAGAGAACATCGAATCGGTGCGGGCGGGCGCGCAGCGGCAAATCTCGTTCTACGCTCGGGTGCCGTTCTATTCTCAGATGTTCCAGGACGCTGGGTTTCCGGAAGCCGCGAACGGCGAATTCACCGACCGGATGATCGATGCGCTGGTGGTACACGGCTCGGCGGAGCAGGTGAAAGAGCGGCTGCGAGGGCTTCCGGACTTCGGGGCGAACGAGTTGCTCGCGATGCCGATTGTGCCGCCGGACGACCGGGACGCATTGCCGCGGACGCTGGCTGTGCTGGGCGAGTTGGCCGGGGAATAGGTCAGGCGCCGCGCCAGATCTTGCGCCGTTCCCAGCACCGCTGGCACACGCTCGCGGGGCGTTCGATGGCCACCCATCCATCGCGGAAGGGATACATGCGCTCGCTCACGTGGAGCGAGCAGAAGTGTCCCTGGCAGAGTGAGCATTGGAGGCCGGGATGCGGGCCACAGTCTTCGATGCCGCAGAGGCCGTGGTGGTTGCGCTGGTAGACGGCGCGCTTGTACTGCATGTGGGCCTGGAGGTCATCGTGTTTGGCGCGGCAGCGCTTGCGCGAGCAGACGGCTTCGTGGCCTTCGGAATAGTACGTGTGCTGGTCGCAGAAGGGCTTACCGCAGTACTGGCAGACGTGCACGGCGGAGATGTGGCACTTCGAGAACCGGCCACCCACCTGGCAGATTTTGGTTGAGAGCATCGCTATCCCTCTGCTCGGGGCAGAGGTTGATCGTGGCGGAGGCGGGCTACGAGGTCAACGGGGGAGCCAGGTGCAGGCGCCGGGGCCGTCTCCCATCGGGACGACAACAGCACGGTCCCAGCTATCGACGGTGTAGACCGCGGCGGCGTTTTCGTCGTTGCTTGCGACCGCCAGGTGAGCTTCGTCTGGCGAGAGGCAGAGGCCGTCCGGGCGGCCGGGCGCCTCGAAGCGGTCGAGGACTTCGCCGGTAGGGATGGCGACCACCACGACTTCCGGGGAGCCCTGGCGGGCGACGGCGACACGCGTGTCATCGAGCGCAATCACGCGCACCGGACCAGCGCCAACCTCAACGGTCGTAACCTGGCCGAGGGTTCCGGCGTCGAAGATCGAAAGCGTGCCGGAGCCATAGTTCGCGGCAACCACGTAAGCCCCGGCGAGCGCCAGGGCTTCGGGCATGTCTCCGGCAGGCTGGACGGTGGCGATGGAGCCCGCCGTAAGGCGGCGGACCGTGTTGGCACGCGTATCAGTAACGAAGAGCGCTGTGCCATCAGAGGCAACCACGTGTGGCGTATCGCCAGTGGGCGAAACCCAACTCGGAGTCCATTTCTCCAGGTCGATAGCCATGAGGGCATCACGGCCATCCAGGGAGACGACGAGTTCATCGCCATGGACCGCGATGCCATGGGGTTCGCCGGCAATCCGGAGCGTGCGGAGGACGGCGGGGACGGCGGGGTCGACTTCGACAAGCATGTCGGTTCGGCCGAGGGTGATGTAGAGGCGGCCGTTGAGCTCCTCCATTTCGTGGGGGGCGCCGGGCAGGGCGAGGGTGGACGAGCGGCCGTTGGCGAAGTTGTGGAAGGTAAGGCTTTCGGAGCGAAGGTTCGCTACGACGAGCGTGCCGGCGGTGGGCGGGACGGCCTCGTCCGAGTCCTGGCGGGCGGCGCCGGAGAACAGCACGATCACCAAAACCATCCCCGGGAGGATGGCGAGGGTGGCGAACTTGTTCAGGCGACCGAGACTCATGGAGAACATGGGTGGTGCCGGCCAGGTCCTTTCTGGTGGCAGGAGGGGCGCCGGGCTGCTATCTCAACGGGCCCGGCGCCCTCTCGTTACCTGCCTGGTTGCTTAGCGGATGATGTTCACCAGGTCCTGGAGCATCTGGTCGCCGGCCGTTACGACGCGGGAAGACGACTGGAAGCCGCGCTGGGCGAGGATGACGTTGGTGAACTGCTGGGCGAGGTCAACGTTCGAGCCTTCGAGCGTACCGGTGCTGACGGAGCCACGGCCGTTGGTGTTCGGAAGGCCGACGATGGCGTCGCCGGAGTTGGAGCTAGGGGCCCAGAGGTTCTGGCCCTGGCGGAGGAGGCCGGCCGGGTTCACGAAGCTGGCGAGCGCCAGCTGGCCGATGATCTGGTTGGCGCCGTTCGAGTAGATACCGGTCACTTCGCCGGTGGAGCCGACCGCGAAGCTGACGAGCGCGCCGGCAGGGGCGCCGTTGTTCGTCGAGACGTTCAGCTGGCTGGCGCCGGCGAACTGGGTGAGG
>CALFYR010000422.1 GCA_937954195.1 uncultured Dehalococcoidia bacterium | reverse complement strand
ACGTCAAGCGTTATCAATCCAACCTCTGCTAAGCTCGTTCCGTGGCCACCGCGCTCGATTTCGCCGATGCTGAGCGGCTCCTTCACGAGGCCGAATTCCTCGATTGCCGCCCGCTCTGGTACTCCTCGAACTACGTCTACCTGGCGCAACTCTGCGCCGCCGAACAGCAGTTCGCGGCGGTCTACAAACCCCGGAAGGGCGAGTCACCGCTCTGGGACTTCCCGGATGGCACGCTCTGCCGCCGCGAAGTCGCCGCCTATGAGCTTTCCCGCCTGCTCGATTGGCCTGTGGTTCCTCCTACCGTCCTCCGCGATGGGCCACAGGGCATCGGTAGCGTGCAGGTGTATGTCGCCCATGATCCCGAACAGCACTTTTTCGTGCAGCGCGAGGATGAGCAGCTCGTCCCGCAGCTCCAGCGCATGTGCGTCTTCGATGCCATTGCCAACAATGCGGATAGGAAAGGTGGCCACTGCCTGCTCGATTCCGAAGGCCGCATCTGGGGCATCGACCATGGGCTCTGCTTTCACACGCAGTACAAGCTTCGTTCCGTCATCTGGGACTGGGCTTCCGAGCCCATCGACGACGAACTGCTCGCGGACGTTGAGCGCGCGGCGCTCGAACTCGCGGCGGAATCGGATGCCGCCCGGCCGCTGCTGGCGCTCATTCAGCGTGACGAAGCGGGTTCGCTGCTCTCGCGAATGGAACGGCTGTTACGTGACCGGAAGTTTCCGGTCCCTGGCGCCAACCGCCACTACCCCTGGCCGCTCGTCTGAGACCGGCTCACCGCCATCGTCCTGGTTGGGGCGATTGGGCTGGCGCAACAAGAGCAACAGGAACGCAGAGGCGATGTTCAACCCGGCGACCGTCAGGATGGCGCCGTGGTAGTTGCCCACCTGGTCGAAGTAGAACGAGACCAGCAACGGAGCGCCCGCGCCGAGGATGAGTGAGAACGGTAGCCCTGCACTGCGGACCGCCCCCAGGTATCGCCGGCCGAAGAACGACGCCCAGATCACTTCCTGCAGCGGGATCATGCCGCCCCAGCCGCACCCGAGCAGGAAGAAGCCGAAGTACACCGCCGGGTCGGCTGTCTCCCGCACCGCGAACGCGATAACGACGAGCGAGGTGCCCGTAAGGAGCGCGCCGACCGACGCCAATTTCTTGGCGTCCCAGCGGTCGATGAGCATGCCCCAGAACGGCTTGGAAACGAGCGCGGGGACCGAGGCGACCGTCAGCATCAGCGAAGCCGTCGCCCGGCTATACCCGGCGTCGGTCATCAGCGGGATGGTTTGGAGCAGCATCACACCGATGGTGACGCCGAACATGCCGAAGGCGAGCACGAGCAGATAGAACTGCCACGCGCGCAACGCCTGCTTTCGGGTCATTGAGGTGGCGAAGTCCACCGACGCCTTGAGCCCTTGTCCGGCTGCGATTTGGGCATTCGACTTTCCGTCGGGGTGCAATCCGTAATCTTCAGGTGCGCGCCGCATCATCAGTGCCGCAGGGACGATACAGACCGCGGCCAGTGCGGCCATCACGCGCCAGCCGGCCCGCCAGCCCCACTCGTCGATGACAAGCGTCATGCCGGGTGTGAGCGCGATGCCGGCGAACGACACGCCCATCGACGCGAGCGCAATGGCCCGGCCTCGCTTTTCGACGAACCACTTGGAGAGGGTGACGTTCACGACCAGGTTCCCGATGAGCGCGGCCCCGGCCGTGAGCACCAGGCCGTTGAGGATGATCCACTGCCAGAGGGACTGTGTGAAGCTGAGAAGGAACAGCGAGCCCGATAGCACGACGATCCCGATGAGCATCAGCCGGCGCCCGCCATGCCGGTCTACATAGGCGCCGATAAAGAACCCGGTGAATGCCATCACGAACTGGCCGAGCGTGCGCGAAATCGTGAACTCGGAACGGGTCCAGCTGAGGTCGTCCGTCATCGGTTTCAGGAACGCGCCGATG
>CALFYR010000421.1 GCA_937954195.1 uncultured Dehalococcoidia bacterium | reverse complement strand
AACTCTTCTACAACCTGGGCTGCGTTCAACGTGACGGTGCGACCGCCTCGACTGCGATCGCCCTCGGCGAATCAGGTAGCTACGAGGTCACCTGGCAAGTCGTCTCCTCGGACGCCCACATCACGTCGGACAGCTTCGAGTTCACCTACGAGAAGCCAGTCGACGAGACTTCCGCTACCGGTGTGGCTACCGCACCGTGCCGCCAGGAAGGCAGCCCTGCCGCTCAAGGCGGCGAGGCCGGGGAGAATGCGTCCCAATCCGACGATGAGGCGCGCGCCGTAATGGGCATCTGGGTCGCCGGTGCCGGGCTCGTCGGCTTCCTCATCTTGTGCGCGATCGCGGTGGCGGTGCTCGGCGCTGGCAGTCGCCGCAGAGATCACCTCGCCGACCAAACACCATCGTCGGACCGGCAGGCATCCAATGAGCGACAGACCGAATGAAGCTGCGTCAGCTTGCGTAGCGTTTCAGGAAGGTGAAGGGGTCGACGAATGAACCGTCGATCTTGATCGTGAGGTGCAGATGCGCGCCGCTGACTTGACCAGTGGCACCGGTGAGTCCGATCAAGTCGCCGACCTTCACCTGCTCGCCAAGCACGAGGGCGGAGGATCCGCTGGCCATGTGGGCGTATCCAGTCTGGAAGGTCCGCCCGTCGGGGGTGGTGCTCTCGATGACGACGTAGTTGCCCCACGATCCCCCGCCGGTGCTGCGCTCGACGACGACGCCGTCTGCGACCGAGAAGATCGCGGTCCCGTAGCCGGAGTCGAAGTCGAGCCCGGAGTGCTCGGTCGAGCACCCGCGGCACGGCGCGGCCCGCGATCCGAATCCGCTGGAGATCGGCACAGCGTACGGGAAGGGCCAGCGAATCGGGCCGGCGCCGATCGCATAGTCGAAGTTCCGGGTGCCGTAACGAAGGCGGAGCATTTCGGCCCATGACGTCACCGTCCAGGCGTCACGCTCCGAAAACGTTTCGAGGGCCGGATCTACGTCGACCGTCTGCGCCTCCATCACGAGCGAGTCCGCCAGCGCGGCCTCGTCGGGACTCGTATCGAAAGCGCTGGCTGGCATGGTCATGCCGAGAGCCAGAGTGCCGACGAACAGCATCGCGCTGAACGACAGGAGGCGCTTGCTGGGAGTCGCCTGATGTGTTGCGACGCGAATGGCATCTCGTCGGGTGCTGTTCTTGGCGGCGCGACGCGGTCTCATGCGCGCCTTGGACGGTGCCGCCCGCCGAAGCCGAGCCGCAGGCATGACAGCCATGGCGCGCTCGCCGGCCCGAAGCTCGCGTCGGGTCAGTTGGGCCCGATCTAGTCGCGCTGACCCGCGAAGATGGAGGTCGCCAAAACCGGGCTCGTCGCTTTCGTGATCGTCGGGAACGGTCATGCCTGCTGGACTCCTGGGGCGCGACCGAGTACGAACGCGACCGAGACTTCGGGTTTGGGCGCGCGGCGCGCGCCGGAGAGGATCTGGCCAGGATAACAAATCGGCAACAGTCGGACCGTCTCGTCCTGACGATTCCCAGCTATCTCCCCGACCGAAACCCGGCAGCGAAGCCCTTGCGGTTCTGGACCGGATTTCGGTCCACCGAAATATACTGGACACTCGAAGAACGGTGGACGACAGTGGACAAGTCGGTGGCTCCAGAGAAGGCAGGCGGGCTCAAACCGCTCCGGCGGGCTGCAGAGTTGCCCAGTCGCCGAAGCGTGTTGTTGGGTGCGGCGGCTGCGATTCCGATGGTGGCGCTGGGTGCCGCCGGCGGCGCGAGGGCGCAGGACGACGACGGTGGCGGTGGGGATCACGCCTCGATGGATATGTCCCCGACGGCTCATGACGGGCACGCGGGCTTTCCGACGGGTTCGGTATCCCCGGCCCGTGCCGGTATCGACCCGACGGCGATCCTCCGGGACTTCGACAAAGGCACTGTGAGCGAGTTGCCCGACGGCCAGGTGCTCCGCGAGTGGGAGATCACCGCGATCGATCGCGATATCGAGATTGCCCCCGGAGTCATCTTTCCCGCCTGGACCTACAACGGCCGGATCCCCGGGCCGACTCTGTGGTGCCGTGAGGGCGACGCGCTCCGCATAACATTCACCAACGCCGGTTCGCACCCGCACACGATGCACTTCCACGGCATCCACACCGCCGAGATGGACGGCACACCCGGAATCGGAGCCGGTTCAATCGCCCCGGGGTCGAGCTTCACCTACGAATTCGACGCTGTTCCGTTCGGAACACATCTTTACCATTGCCATCAGTCGCCGTTGGCGCCGCACATCGCGAAGGGTCTTTACGGCGGGTTCATCATCGAGCGGAAG
>CALFYR010000420.1 GCA_937954195.1 uncultured Dehalococcoidia bacterium | reverse complement strand
TCCGCAATGCGGACCGGGCGCTTCTGCGTACCGTCCGCAACGAGCTTTCGCCGATGCTCGGGGTGAAGGGAGTGGGGACATGCTGGATTCGTCGACGTTGATACTGATTGCGCTCGGAGCGGGAGTTCTCTTGTTCTCGTTCCTGTTCCTGATGATGGGCTCCCACGAGGGCCGCTAGGGGAACATTTCCTCAGTCCACGGCGTCTGACACCAGGTGATGATGGTCCGAGCCCTACTGGTTGCCTTCGTCGTGGCGGCTTCAGCCGGCATTTCGGTAGCCATATCTCCGCTCTCGGTAGTGAGCGCCTGCAGCTGTCCCGACTGCGATCCCATCCGCGATGCGTCGACCATCGTCGGCGGCCGGATCGGCAAATGGCAACGAATCTCTATCGACCGTCCGCCCGAAACACGCAGCCTCGCTCCCATCTCGGTCCAGTTCACGGTTGAGCACGTTTACAAGGGGTCAGCTCCCCCATCGCTCACCCTGATCGATCTCGCGAGTCTGGACGCATACTCAACCGACGAAAACCCAACGTGGGCAGGTGGCTCCGGCGCCTGCGGTTCCTTCGATTGGGATCCAACCGGTCAGTACTTCATTGCCGTCATTTCGCCGAGCAACCACGTTGCCGGCGCGTACGGTGTAAGTCGCGTCGGCACCTTCTACATCGGCGATGAACCCGAAGGCGAGTGGTACGAACGCGCGCTGGCTCGCATGGCGCCCCTCGGTCCACCGTCGCCTCCCAATGCGGGCAACACGAACGGAGCGACGCCCACCCGAACAACGGCAATCGGCTGGGCGCTGATTGGCTGCTCCATCCCCCTCGCGGCGGCGGCCTTCGCGCGGAGACGATAAACTTCACCGGTGAACCGCCCTCGCGCCATCCTCCTGGACCTCGATGACACCATCCTCGATTGCGGTGACGTGAACGCGGCGTGGCTCACGGTCGTCGGCGAGTTCCGCGACGAGATAGGTGGGCTCGAACCGGCCAACGTGTCGTGGCGCATTCGACAAGAAGCCGAAGCGTTCTGGTCCGATCCCGACCGACACCGCATTCACCGCCAGGACCTCCGGACAAGCCGGCGCGGCATCGTCGAGCGGGCCTTTGCGGCGATTGGGGACAAAGGCGGACCGGTACTTTCCCGGGCTACGGCGCACGCCCTCGCCGACCGGCTCACCCTCTACCGCGAAGAGCAGATATGTGTATTCCCGGGCGCCATCGAGGCTGTGGAAGCGCTCCGCGATGAAGGAATCCTGCTTGGGCTCATAACGAACGGAGCCAGCGAACCGCAGCGCGCAAAAGTCGTGCAGTTCGACCTGGAGCGGCACTTCGACCATGTGCAGATTGAAGGCGAAATGGGCTTTGGCAAGCCCGAAGAGCGGACCTATCGCCACGCCCTCAGCGTGCTGAATACCGAACCTCACGATGCCTGGATGGTTGGCGACAACCTTGAATGGGAAGTTGCCGCTCCCCAGCGGCTCGGAATGGCCGGCATCTGGCACGACCACCTGAAAGCCGGTCTGCCCGCTGATTCGCCGCACCGGCCCGACCGGATCATCCAATCCCTTGCCGAGCTGCTCTAGCGAGCGCTCCCGCGACGTTTCGTGCAGAATCGCGCCCGAATGGGGGTGGTCGAATGGAAGCCGCACTGGATCCGGTCGTTCGGAAAGCCAACGCCAACCGCGAGTTCTTCGAGCGATGGGTGCGGTCGCTCACACCCGCCCAGCTCAAGACCGTCGTACCGGGTGGCACCTGGCGGACGAAGGACTACGTCGCCCATCTCGCGTCGATCGACATCTATGTGGGCGAATGGTTCGAGCAAGTGGCCGACGGCAAGCGCTGGCACCCCAATAACAGCGAGGATGGCAGCCCGTTCAACATCGATACCTGGAACGAGGCCCGGATCACCGAGCGCCGGGACGCGACCGTCGACGAGTTGTTCGCCGAGGCGGCGGAGCACCGGGCCCGGCTTTGGAGCGCGGTCGACCGGTTCACGCCGGAGATTCTCGCCAGCGAATTCGACTTTCGCGGCACGATGACCAGCTACCAGCGCTATCTCGAACTGTGGACACTGCACGACCCCGCCCATTCGTTCGACATGCTGCGCGGCCTCCCGGAGCTCAAGGACGACCCTGAGCTGCGGGCGTGGATTAACCAGCTCCGCGGATGACTACCGCCGGTTGAACTTCGCCGCCGCGGCATCCACACCGTCGGTCATGATGCACTCCACGGCGTCCGCCGCGAGCGCCACGGTCTCGTCGAGGATGGTCTTGTCTTCGCCATGAGGCACGCCGAGCACCCAGGGCGAGACCACCTCGGAATCCCACGACGGCTCGCCGTTCACGGTGGGCCGCCCGATACCGATGCGGATGCGGATGAAGTCCAGGCCGGCGTGCTGGGCAATGCTCTTCAGGCCGTTGTGGCCCCCGTGACCGCCGCCCGCGCGAATCCGCAGGGCGCCAACATTCAGGTCCAACTCGTCGTAGAGCACGATCGTGTGCTTGATGTCGCAGCCGGTCCATTGGAGCGCCTGCTCGATGGCGCGGCCGCTGAGGTTCATGTAGGTCTTCGGCTTCACGAGCGCGATGCGCTGGTCTCGCAGGTTGCCCACACCAATGTGCATGAGGCTACCCGTGGACTTCGGCTGCGTTCCCGCACGTTTCGCCAGGGTATTCAGCACCCAGAACCCAACGTTGTGGCGGGTCCGTGCGTATTGCTCACCGGGGTTACCTAGGCCCACAACGAGCCAATCCGCGGCAAACCGCGGGCCACCCGCTGGTGCATCACTCTTGGGAGCGCGGCCAAACAATCGCCGGAATGCCATGCACCGAGTGTGACACGCCCCTTGCTCCGGCGGAACGCCCGACTATGCCTTGGAAGCGGCGTAGATGCTGTCGATAGACTCGTCGAGCATCTGGTTAAAGTCCTGATCGCTTTGCTGCGCCTTCAAACCTTCGACCAGTGCGCGGGAGAAACTCGCCACCATGCCCGGGTTGCGTGCGAGCTTCGCATTGGCATCGTCCCGGCTGTATCCGCCCGAAAGCGCCACAACCTTCAGGACACCCGGGTGGGCGATCAGGTCGCCGTAGAACCCGTCCTTGTCGGGGATGGTTAATTTCAGCATGACCTGCTGCCCCGCAGCGAGCTTCTCCAGGTGCTTGAGTATCTCGGCTTTGAGCAGCGCCTCGGCTTCGGCCTTCTGCGGGCAATGGATGTCGACTTCGGGCTCGAGGATCGGCACCAGGCCCGCCGCCAGGATCTGCGCTCCGACCTCGAACTGCTGGGCGACGATGGCTGCCACGCCCGCGGCGTTCGCCTGCAGTACAACGGAACGCATCTTGGTGCCGAAAATGTTCTTGGCCTTCGCGCGCTTGAGTAGCTCATCCAGGCCGCCGATCGGCTTCATGACCTGGACACCGTCCTTTTCATCCTGCAGACCCTTGTCGACCTTCAGGAAGGGAACCACGCCCTTCACTTCCCACAGGTAGTCGCCGGTCGGTTTCCCTTCGACTTCGCGGTCCATCGTGTTCTCGAACAGGATGGCGCCAAGGATCCGCTCACCCGTGAACGCAGGGCTGGTCATGATGCGCGTGCGCATCTTGTGGACAAGGTCGAACATCGCGGCGTCGCTATCCCAGGCATCCTCGTTCAGGCCGTAGACCTTGAGTGCTTTGGGGGTGCTGCCACCACTTTGGTCCAGTGCTGCAAGGAAGGCGCCCTTCGACGATGCTACCTTCTCGCGCTGTTCTTCGAACCGGCTCATCTCTGCCTCCCCGCTACGTTTCATGTGCTGTCCGCCCGTGTGCCCCAATACTAGCCCGCTCGCACGGCTGCGCCTACGTCCCGAGACGGGTTGGTCTCGAATCGCGGCCACGCCGCTTCCTGACAACGCCCCCCGCCTCCCGTAGCATGCGTCCATGCTGGAATGGGGCATCGACCTGCTCTTCGGGACCTTCTACGGGGGCCTCATTTTCCTGATCGCCCTCCTCGCGGCAATCCCGTACGGCATCTGGCAGGGAATCAAGCGGCTGGCCGCCGCATTCGGAGGGAACCGGGATGGCAACTCGCGAACAGATCGATGAACTGAAAGCCAAGATGGCCGAGGAACGCGCAGGACTGATCGCGACCGCGCGCTCCCTGTCGGTCGAGGATTCGCTTCGGGTCCCCGTGGATGCGGAAGGCGAGGAGCAGTGGACGGCGCGTGAGCAGCTCGCTCACCTGTACGAGATGGAGCGCACCTATGACACGTGGGTCCGCGCCGCGCTGCGGGAGGACGTGCCGGACCTCCAGGGGATCCCGTGGCAGCAGGTGGACATCCCTGTGGAAGCTGCGAACAACCACTCGATCGACGAACTGCTTGGGAAGCTGGAACTTGAGCGCGCCTACACGCTCGGACTGATCGACGGCATCTCGCTCGATGACTTCGAACGGAAGGCGCGGAGCCCGATGTTTGGCGAGCTGACGGTGCTGCAGTGGCTCCGTTCGTTCTACCGGCACGACCGGCAGCACGCGGCCCAGATTGCCGGCCGAAAGAGCGACTATCAGCCGAACTTCAAGGGCAAGGAACCAAACCAGCGCAAGGCGCGGCTGGAAGCAGTCGCCCGCCGCCAGGCCGGGACCTAGGCCGAGAGACGTTCCGTGGTGCGCCGCGGGAGCGGGTCCAGCTGCGTGGGAATGACGGCGCGGCGACCGCACCGTTCACATTCGCGGACGCGGATCGCGCGCGCCTGAACGTTCACGAAGTAGCGCCATTTGTGTTCGCAGGAGCCGGGGTGTTGTTCCATATGCCCAGCATCGCGTTGCGCGATTAACGGCATGTTTCCGCCGAGAGAAGAATAGGTTCACGCGTGAAAGCCGGGATTGCCCGCGTTGCCCGCCCGACTCTCCCGCGCCTATAGTACCCCGCAGCCCACCATGCTCATCGATCTCCACAGCCACACCTGGCCCCGCTCCCACGATAGCGTGCTCAACCCCGATGACCTCGTCGTCCGTGCGAAAGCGGCAGGTCTCGATGCCATCGTGTTCACCGAACACGACACGGTGTGGGACTACAAGTCGATCGAGGAGTTGCGGGCGAAGCACAACTTCCTGGTGCTCGCCGGCGTGGAGATCAGCACCGACGATGGCCACATCCTCGCGTTTGGCATCGACAAGTACGTCTTCGGCATGCACCGGTCGAGGGAGCTGGCGAGCTACGTCGAGAAGAGCGACGGCGTGATGGTCGCTGCTCATCCCTACCGGCGGCAGATGCCCTGGTTCTCGCGGAACGACGACGAGTACCGCGCCGCGCTGGAGAAGGCATCCCGAAACCCCGCTTACCAGTATGTGAAGGGCCTTGAGGAGCTCAACGGCCGCGGCAGCGACAAGGAGAACGAGTTCTCGAAGCGGCTCTGCGAGATGATGGACCTCCCCGGCACGGGCGGCACCGATTCGCACGCGATCAGCGACGTGGGCAAGTGCGCAACTTACTTCGAGAACGAGATCCGGGACGAGCGCGAACTGATCGAGGAACTGAAGTCCGGGCGCTTTTACGCGGTCGACCTTCGGAGCGGGAAGCCCGTGCCTGCGCGCGACCTGCAGCGCGAAGCCTGAGACTGTCATCCCGAATATCGTTCGCGGGCGGTTTCCTTCACACTCGTAAGGGCCGATAGTAGTATTCGCAAGCAAGAACGGCTTGAACGCAGCATCCCCGACGGGAGAGGAGCCTTACGCATGACATACATCATCACCGACCCGTGCATCGATGTTCAGGACCAGGCCTGTGTGGAGGTCTGCCCGGTTGACTGCATCCACTTCGATGAAGGCGAAGACCGGATGCTCTTCATCAACCCGGACGAGTGCATCGACTGCGGCGCGTGCGAACCCGCATGCCCGGTCACGGCTATCTTCGCCGAAGACGACGTACCGACCGAAGCCGCGGTCTACAAAGAGATCAACCCGCTCTGGTACAGCGACAAAGCTGCCGCCCGGGCGAAGGTCGCTGAACTGAAGCCCGCCTAGCTCGCCCTCTTCCCGCGAACGACGTGCAAGCCGCCCACCCATGGGCGGCTTGTCTGCGCCTCCGCCGAACTTGACCGTGCGGCGGCTCCCGCTAGATTGGAAATGTTGCGCTACGTATTGAGCGTGGCGCGGAGGTTCCTTTTCCATGGCAGAACGAGTCACTATCAAGGCTGCTCCACGGACGGTGCTTGGCAAGCAGGTTAAGCAGCTCCGCCGCCAGGGCCGACTTCCCGGTAACGTGTATGGACGGGGTCTTGAATCCCGCGCCGTTGATGTCGATGCCCGCGATTTTGCCCGCACCATCAAGTCGGCCGGCCTGCGCGCGATGATCGAGCTCGACGTCGATGGCGAAAAGGCCCCCCGGTACGTCATTCTCCGCCGCATCGAGCGCTACGGCGGCACGGGCGACCCGATCCACGTTGATTTCTTCCAGGTGGATCCGAACAAGCCCATCCAGGCGAACGTGCCGCTCCGCTTCGTTGGCGAAGCGCCCGCCGTGCGAGACCTCGCTGGTACGCTGCTGCCGAGCCTCGATATCGTGTCGGTCCGCTGCCTCCCGCTGGCCATCCCGGACAGCATCGCTGTTGATATCGGGCCGCTCAAAGGCTTCGATGTCTCGCTGACGGTCGGCGACGTCGAGGCGCCCGATGGCGTGGAGATTCTCACCGATCCGAGCATCGTGATTGCCACCGTGAACCCGCCGCGTATCCGCGGCACCCAGCGTGGCGGCGAAGCCACCTCCGGCGAATAAGGTCCCCGGCCCCTGTGACCGATCGAAGCTACCCGGCCGACCCAGCGGAAGCCGGGTTGCGCCTTTTCCTGAGCTGGTTCGGCGGCCATTACGCCCGCAGTGTCACGGTTGCCGACGCGTCCTCCGATGGGAGCGTGCTCACCGCGAACGTGACCGTTGGCCGCAAGTGGTCCCTGGCCGTCACCGTGCTCAATACGCTGGCCGCCGACGCCGACATGAAGTGGGAGGCATCGCGCGCGGCCATCGAACAGCGCCTTGATGCAGGCGGGCGACCGATCGCCCTCTGGGCGCCACGTGGCGCGGTCCTCCCTTCACAGGAGCCTGGTCTTTCGCAGCTGGCCGTCGCTATCGAAGAAGCGGCAGCGCTCGGTGACGGCCGGCTCGAGGTGCGGCGCCCGGTCAGTGTCTATCTACGGCGCGTCGGAACTACTGGGTCGGTTGTCACCGCGCTTGGCGGACTGGCCGGGCACTGGGCACAGTTCACGAACCGCGTGCCCGGGACGTTCCAACTGAACTCGCAGGAGATCCTGCGGCTGCCAGCTTCGCAGGAGGAGCGCGACCAGCTCACGGAAGGCATCGTGCTCGCCTCCCAGCAGCCCGATGTCGATGAGACGCGGGTGGTGCCGGCCGTGGATGCGTGGACGGCGAACGACCTCGGCGCCGGCCAGTCCTGCGTGCTGGGGACGCCGCAGCCCGAGAACGACGAGTGGAGCGCCAGCCTTCGCCGCAACCTTCGCAAGCTGCTGAAGCAGGCCGACGAAAAGCGGCAGCCCGGCGCTGACGCCCGCGCCCTCGTGGTGCTTGGCGCGAGCACGTACGCCGACGAGGAGAAGCTGAGCTGGGCCCTCCGCGGGATGGACCCGACGCTTTACGCCGGCCACGAGATCCTCGCCGTCGTGGCCGACGGGCTGGTGAAGACCATCATGCAGCCTTACCGCCAGACCCTTCCCTGGGATGCGCCCCTCTAGGCTACTCACGAGCCCAACCTCAAGTAGACGATTTACCCAGCCGAACATTGCTTCAGGGGGTGTCGTATGGCTCAATCCGCCATCTTCCGAGGTGACTACCAGCAGTTCCAGCGGTTCGTCGGGCCGCATCTCAGGAATCTTGTGGCTCAGATGACGCGAGTTCACAAGGCTCAAGCTGGTTCCTGCCACCACTGCGGTTCGGCAGACGGACCGTTCGATGCAGCTCACATTCATGGACGCGAGCGAACGACCATTATCCGCTCTCTTTTTGAACGTCTTTCCTGCCCGACCACTGGG
>CALFYR010000419.1 GCA_937954195.1 uncultured Dehalococcoidia bacterium | reverse complement strand
ATGCAAGGCGGGCATTCGAACCAGTCCTGCCGCAGCTTTGGCATGCCCCAGGCCGCAGGTGGCGTCCATTCGTGCCACGGGTGGTCGAATGGCGGCCTCCGGTTTGCGATCTCGTCGATGACACGTTCAGCATCGGCGTAGACGAGGTCTCCGAACTCCCGCGAGAAGGTGCCGGCATCGATGAGCGCATCGAAGTCGTCCTTGTCTTTCCACTTCCAGGAGAAGTCGGGCGCGACCATGATGTCGAGCGTGTGGTCGTTCGTATCGACGCCGATTGGGGTGCGGCGGTAGGGCTCTTCGAAGTTGATGTACCAGGCCATGAAGTGGCGGTCTTCGCCTTCCCAGAAGCACCAGACGGAGTGACCGGTATCCGGGAACATCAGCCGGAGCATGTCGCGCCGCCAGTAGGATTCGACGAGCCGGCGAGGCTGGCCGGGCTCGCGGGCCCAGTTCATGTAGGTCGCGCCTTTGGGGATGTAGAGGGCGAGCAGGTCGTCACGGTCCTCGACGACGTGTGCGGGCCAGCTCATGCCGGGCGTGCTGCCGTAGCGCGTGATGTAGCGCAGGACGACTTCATCGCCAGGTTGCCACCGCTGGATTTCCATTCGATCGAACCGTAGAAACGCGAAGAGGGACGGTCAACCGTCCCTCTTCAATGCTCCCTGCTCTGCGTGCTTAGCGGGAACTCGGCAATGGGGTTGGGGTCGCCGGACGAACCGTGGGGGTCCGCGTCGGCGTTGGGGTACGGGTCGGCGTCGGCGTAATCGTCGGCGTAGGTGTGATGGTGGGGGTGTTGGTGGGCGTCGGCGTCACCGTCGGCGTGTTGGTCGGCCCAGGAGGAGGCGGAGGATTGTTGCCACCGCCGCCCGAATTGGGCTCGGTCGGGTCTGGCGCTGACGTTGGTTCAGGCGTTTCGGTTGGAGTAGGGATGGCGGTGGGTGTTGGCGTCGGCGTCCATGGGATCACCTCGCGGCCGGGAATCTGGACGAAGTCGGCGGGATCGACCGGGTTCCCGAGGTAGCGGATTTCGAAGTGGAGGAAACCATCGGGTTCGCCGGTACCAAGCACCGTGGTGTCGCCCACGATGTTGCCGTCGGCGACGCGGAGGCTCTGGAGCCACGCGTAGACCGTCTCGAACCCATCGCCGCAATCAACGATGACGTGGGTGCCGTAGACCTCGTTTGTGCCGACGGAGGAGACTTCGCCCTGGCAGGCGGATTGGACGAGGATGCTCTTCATGCCGACGAACGAAAAATCGACGCCGACATGGACCAGGCCATTGTTCCTGGGGGTGCCGAAGTAGTCCTCGACGCCCGCGTGCGCGGTTAGGGGAAGCGAGAAGCGGTCGCCGCCGGCGATGAGCATCTCGAAGATGTCGGGCTTGGGCGCGTCGGGGTTGATGGTGCCGGCACCCTCATCCAGGCCGCCCGCCCGGCCGGAGGGGTGGCGGGTCGGGGCGATGGGCACGGTCGTGGCGGTAGCGGTGGCGGTGGCTGCCGGGGTGCCTTCCGCGTCGGTCGTCGCGGGTTCGGATCCGCCGCCGCCGAACATCTGCGAACCTACCCAGGCGAAGACTGCCAGCACCGGGACAGCCGCGAGCAGGTAGAAGGGCGTGAGCCGCCGCTCCGACTTCGTCTTGAACTGTCTGCCGTAATAACCCCTGCCTGGCGGCATACCCTCACCTCACAACGTTCGCCAGGTTCCAGCGTGGAGTACCTCGCTGGATTCGGCCCTTAGGAACTCCCCGGAGATGGGGAGGAGAATTCGATGACATCGCCCTTTTCGATCCCATCGGAGGCGCCGACGGGCAGTTCGACCACGCCGCGGCTGCCTTTGCCGCCGAAGACGAGGCCGATCCAGGGGCGAACGCTCCTGGCCACTTTCGTGACGCGGAAGTCGCGGTCGTAAAACACGGCATCGATGGGGAAGAACATGAACATCATGTGGATGGACCCGCAGGGCCGGATATCGAGTCCCTCGCCGGCTGGCAGCGAGCGCCGGAACATGAGCCCCCGCGTGCGGCTGACAACGCCATGGGCCTGTTTGACCGCTGACGCGACCACGATGCCTTTGTCCTTGATGCGCATTTCGTACACGCACGACCCCCATCGGTAGCAGTGCCGCCGACAGATCTAAGAATCGGCGGGTTGCGGGCAGTTCAGCAGGAAGTTGGGGCAATGGGAAAGGCCGCAGGCAGTCATATGCGTAAAGGCAATTTGGGAAAGGACGTTGCATGACGGGAACGGCACAGGAATAGTTCGGCTACCACAAACCGAGGATGCGCCCCATGCCCCGGCATCGCCCAGGATTGGGCCAGGGTCTCCAGGCCCTGGTCGCACCAATTCGCGCCGAAGAAGATGACGTCCCCCCGCCCCGCCTGCCCACGCCCACGACGCTTTCGCCGACGAATTGGGAGTATGCGGTGCTCCGTCCGCGAGGAAAGAAGCGCAAAGATAGCGCCGTGACAATCCTCTCGGGAGACCTGCTCCAACGGCCATCCCGCAAGAAGCTGCCGCGGATTTCGCAGCTGGTAGCGCTGGGTGTGCTTGGCGCGGGCGGCTGGGAGCTGGTTTCGGTACGCGGCAGGACGTACTTCCTGAAGCGCCCGCTGAGCGCCCCGTAGGAGCCGGTACTTTCCTTCTGTCGCGCAGCGCGTACTATTCGCGCGACGCTAAAGAGCAGGAGTGACGTGATGGTGTACCAACCTCCCCGAATGCGGTTCGGGATCTTTCTCGCGCCCTTCCATCGAAAAGGAGAGAACCCGACGGTCGCGCTCGATCGTGACCTGGAACTGACCGACCACCTGGACCGGCTGAACTTCGACGAGGCGTGGTTTGGCGAGCACCACAGCGCTGGCTGGGAGCTGATCGCATCACCGGAGCTGATGATCGCCGCGGCCGCTCAGCGGACGAAGACCATCAAGCTCGGGACGGGGGTATCGTCGCTGCCGTACCACCACCCCTTCATGCTCGCGGACCGGATGGTGCAGCTGGATCACATGACTCGCGGCCGCGCGATGTTTGGGGTGGGGCCCGGCGCGCTGACTTCGGACGCCTACATGCTGGGGATCGACGCCCTGACGCAGCGGCAGCGCATGGACGAGGCACTCGGCGTCATCATGCGGCTGTTTAAGGGCGAAGTGGTTTCGTACGAATGCGACTGGTTCACCATGCGCGATGCGCGATTGCAGCTTGCGCCGTACACCTATCCCCACATGCCGGTGGCGGTGGCGAGCACCTTCAGCCCGGCCGGCCCGACGACGGCCGGGAAGCATGG
>CALFYR010000418.1 GCA_937954195.1 uncultured Dehalococcoidia bacterium | reverse complement strand
CTTCGTGCCGTTGAGGACATCGCTGGCGGCGGCGAGGAGCCAGAGCGGGGAGAAGCCGAAGGCGGCGATGGAGCCGAATTCGACGGCGTTGCCGGCGGCCTTCTTGACGGCGACGCGGCCGGCGGTGGGGACGGGGGCTTCGCCTTCGGGGGTGGGCTGGGGTTGGGCTTCGACGCCGCCGACGAGTTCGATGCCGATGCGAAGCATGTTCTTGGCGGTGACTTCGTAGAAGCGGGAGCGGCGGACGAGGCGGGGGAGGACGAGCTGGGCGGTTTCGTGGACGGTGCCGAAGACGCCGGCGGCGATGGCGCGCACGAGGCGTTCGGGCAGGGTGAGGATGTACACCGTGCGGCGCCGCCGTTTCGAAACCGGGGGGAAGGGGTCGATTTCCATCCGTCTTGTTCCAGCGTAGCTCACCGGGGTTTGGATGTAGAGAAGATCAAAGGGTTGCCGTAAGGTGGTTTGCATGCCGGTGCTTTCCGAGGTTCGAGACGACATACGGGCGGCGATGGACCGCGACCCGGCGGCGCGTACGCCGCTGGAGGTGCTGCTGTTCTATCCGGGGTTCCATGCGCGGCTGGCGCACCGGCTGGCGCATGGGCTGCACCGGCGTGGAGTGCCGTTGATCCCGCGGGCGATCATGCATGTGACGCGGTTCCTGACGGGGATAGAGATTCACCCTGGGGCGACGATCGGGCGGCGGTTCTTCATCGACCATGGGATGGGTGTGGTGATTGGGGAGACGGCCGAGATTGGCGATGACGTGATGCTCTACCAGGGGGTGACGCTTGGGGGGACGAGCACGCGGCGGGTGAAGCGGCATCCGACGCTGCGGGACCGGGTGACGGTGGGCGCAGGCGCGAAGGTGATCGGGGCGATTGAGGTTGGCGAGAATGCACGGATTGGGGCGGGGAGCGTGGTGGTGACGCATGTCCCGGCGAACGCGACGGTGGTGGGTGTGCCGGGGCACATCGTGGCGTTCCACGATGATTCGAACGGGGCGATCCAGCGGCTGCCGGACCCGGAATGGGACCGCCTGAACGAACTGGACCGGAAGGTGCGGGAGCTCGAGGAGTTGATTTCGCACCTGGAGGAGCACACGGGCGGGATCCACGCGGGGCACCACGAGGACGCGGGGCCAGGGCGCGCGCCCGAAGAGACGCCAATTCGATAGAGCCCGGCGAGGCGTTGCGTATCTTTTCATTCGCGACCGCTGATAGAATTCCGCCAGCCTTGCTACCGATTGGGGCCCCACCGGATGGCGAATCGCCGCCGCCTTCAACGAACACTCACCCACAGCGACCCCCAGCACGAAGGAGCGCGGCACCGTGAGCGGCCGCATCCTCGAGGCACAACGAACGCTGCGCAGAACCCGCTGGCGGTGATTGGCAACCGTGCGATCGGCCGCTTGATCCAGGATGGGCACCTGCGGAGGGATTCGCTGCGGGATGGCGGCACGGGCGGGCAGCAACCGGGGAACCAGAGCGTTCAGCGCCTGTTCGGCCTTGGCAAGAAGAAAAAGAAGAAGCAGCAAACTCAGGAAGCGCCAGTCGAAGGACCGATGACGGCGCGGGACACGTTCAACTCGATGGTGTTCAAGCAGGAGGACTTCGTCCCCTCCACGAAGATCGGGAAGTTTGATGCGGTCTATCGCCCGAAGGATGGCGTGATGGACATTATATCGAAGGTGCATTTCACCTTCGAGGACGTGCCCGTGGAATACCGGGACATGGTCGCCAACAAGAAGGACCGCTACTGGACGAAGGCGCAAAAGAAGGATTGGACGAAGAAGTGGATCGAATCGGTGCTGGTGAAGTGGGGCGATATCCCTCCATTCACGTGCGACAAGCCGGGGTTCGAAGACCTGGTCGTCAAGCCAAACGTCAAGATTGACGTGGTCGATGACCCATCCAAGGCCCAGTACAAGCTCAAGGTCGGCAAGGCGTTCGAGACGACGGACGGGAAGATGAAGACCGGCGGCGGTAGCTCGGGCGTCACCCGGGAAGGCGGTGGGGGATTCCAGCAGCAGGACGTGTACGACAAGATCAACGACCCGGCGGTCAAGAAGCACCTGGCGCAAACCGAAAACAAGGGCAACATCATCCCGGCGTTCAATCGCGACCAGGAGCGGATGCGCACCGACCTGGAGAAGCTCCCGCCCATCAAGTTCAAGTGGGACTCGGATGAGTTCGACACCGGTGGCGCCGCCGCCGCTCAGTCCGCCGCAGATGCCGTCCTGAAATTGCGGCAGTACAGCGCCCTATCGGACCTTCATCCAATCGACGTCCATGTCGTGCTGGATCGAGACGAGCCCACGGTGCTGCTCCTGGACCGTTTCACGAAGGTGAAACAGGTGCTGCAGGCCGCGGGCATCTCTAATTCGTTGTCGGCCAAGCGGGGGACCGTCGGGGCGGGCCGAACTGTCCGGTTAGTCGCTTCGCCAAACGCCGAGCACGTTAAGGACCAGTACCTCGCGAAGTGGGACCGCTACACGTCGGCACACGAGTTCGGGCACGTTCTTGGCCTGCTCGACGAGTACTGCCCGGCCGTTTCGCCGGAACTCATCGCGCAGATGTTCGCTGAGGGGCAGATCACGGAGGACGAGAAGACGCTTTCGGAAAGCGCAAAGGGCAAGATCGGCAGCTTCAAGGACCAGCAGTCCGGCTACGCCGACCTCCTGAAGAAGACCGGTCTCAACGTCCAGAACTGGTCGCGGCCCTCGTCATCAAGTGCCGGCGAACGCAGCACGAGCCTGATGAGCGGTGGTTTCGAGGTACTGCGGCAGCACCACGTGACGATCTGGGAAGCGCTCACGGTCCTCACCAAGGATTTCGTCGAATCGGACCACTGGAAGGTGTGATGCCGACTGTTGGCACGCGCAGCAGCGGGTGGCAGCATGGCGACCATGGAGAAGTGGGAACAGCGCGCGAACAAGCTGGAGGCGAAGCGGCGACGGATGCGCGTGAGCGGCCGCGGGTTGCTGACGACGGAGCCGGCGGCGATCAAGAAGCGGCTTGAGAAGATGGCCGAGGACGGGAAGCGGCGAAAGAAGAAGAAGTAGCGAGTGGTCTTGACGGCGGTGGCTGTTCGGGGCCATTCTCCACATCGACAATCGAATATCGGAGTGGGTCCTTCCGAGAGGGAGGAATCCGGGGTAAGCCGGTGTGAATCCGGCGCTGTGCCGCAACTGTAAGAGCCTGCGAGGCTCGAAGCCAGAAAACCCGCCCATCTCCGCTGCCGATGATCCTTCGCGCGAAAGGGGTCGGATTGATGGTTTTTGTTACCTGATACCCGCCGCACGAGGCGGGTTTTGTTTTCCCACCTCACACGAACCCATTGTTGACGCCTGCGCCGGCCGGTTGGCCGGGCGCGTTCCGTTTTCGTGAGGTTGTATGCGACGGCTGCTCATCCCGTTTGCGGCGCTTTGCGCGCTGCCGATCCTCGCCGCGTCCGCGGCACTGCCCGAAACCGATGCCGTGAACCGCGGCGCGGCCTATCTGAAGTCGATCCAGCTGGCGGATGGTTCCTACGGGACCGATTCGCCGGGCCAGAACATGGACAGCATCTATGCCGTGCGGGCGGCCGGGTTCGACCCGGCGAAGGACGTGAAAGACGGCGCATCGCCGGTGGACTACCTGCTGGCGAACATCGCGGCGGTGGATTCGGCCGGGGCGGCGGCGAAGGCGGCGCTCGCAGCCGTCGCACTTGGGCTGGACCCGACCTCGGTCGGGGGTGTGGACCTGATCGCGATGGCCGCCGGGGCGTATGACCCGGAGACGGGCGCGTACGCGGGCGACGACTTCACGCAGTCGATCGTGATGATCGGGCTGGCGTGCACAGGGAATGCGGTTGGCGCGATGGCCGACGACGCGCTACGGGAGACGCAGATCGACGAGAGCGGCGGCTGGGGATTCGGCGGGTTCGCTGATGCGGACACGACGGCCATCGTGATACAGGCGCTCATCG
>CALFYR010000417.1 GCA_937954195.1 uncultured Dehalococcoidia bacterium | reverse complement strand
CGCTCGCGACCCGCGTTTCCGCCGTCGATTCGGATGTGAACGAAGTCGCCGGCATCCGCATGCCCGAACAACAGGTGCCGGTCGCCACGCTGACCGGATGGAACACCCAGCGAAAACACGGGCGGCTGAAACCGCTCTCCGCCATGCCGGGCTCGCGTATCCCGTTCGCACGGACCGCCGAAGAACGCGCCGCCACCAACGACCCGCGCCCCTCCATCGCCGAACGCTACAGCAGCCGCGACGACTACCGGGCCCGGATCGCCAACGCCACCGATGCGCTGGTCTCCGAGGGATTCATCCTCGCCCAGGACCGCGAATTCGCCATCGAATCCGCCATGCGTGGCTACGATTCCGCCATGGCCGGGACGCCGCTCTAAGGAGCGCTCGCACGTCACCCTTCGCGGGCTGCTACGATCATCGCCCTACTCACCGGAGGTGCGCACAGATGGTCCTGAAGTTCAACATGAAGCGGCTCGACGGCAAGGAAGAAAGCCTCGACCAGTACAAGGGCAACGTCGTCATGCTCGTCAACGTCGCCAGCAAGTGCGGCCTCACCCCGCAATACAAGCAGCTCCAGGCCATCTACGAGCAGTACGGCGACAAGGGCTTCACCATCCTCGGCTTCCCCGCGAACGACTTCATGGGCCAGGAGCCGGGAACCGACGAGGAGATCGCCGAGTTCTGCGAACTCAACTACGGCGTCACCTTCCCCATCTTCTCCAAGATCACCGTCAAAGGTGACGGCATGCACCCCCTCTACCAGGAACTCACCACCATGCCCGAACCCATCGGCGGCGAGGTGATGTGGAACTTCCAGAAGTACCTGGTCGACCGCGAAGGCAACGTCGTCCAGAAGTTCGGTCCGCGCACCACCCCGGATGACCCGGAAGTCGTACAGGCCATCGAGGGACTGCTCTAACCCGCGGGAATGCGCCGCCTCCCCGGCTGCCGTAGGATTCACCCCCGCAAAGGGGGCACCGCTGCCGATGGATAACGCTTCGCTCTTCGACCTCACGGGCAAGGTTGCGCTCGTTACCGGCGGCAGCCGTGGGCTGGGCCGGGAGATGGTGCTCGCCTTCGCCCGCGCCGGCGCCGATGTCGTGATCGCCAGCCGCAAGCTCGATTCGTGCGAGGAAACGGCCGCCGAAGTGCGCGAACAAACGGGCCGACGCGCGCTCCCGGTCGCCTGCCACGTCGCCGAGTGGGACCAGGTCGAGCAGCTCGCGGAAACCGCCTACGCCGAGTTCGGCAAGGTTGATGTGCTCGTGAACAACGCAGGCATGTCGCCCATCTACGACCACGTGAACAACGTGACGGAAGCGCTCTACGACAAGGTGCTTGGTGTGAACCTGAAGGGCCCATTCCGCCTCACCGCGATGGTCGGCACCAGGATGGCCGAAGGCGATGGCGGCTCGATCATCATGGTTTCGAGCACCGCATCGATTCACCCGGGCCCGAACGTCATCCCCTATGCGGCCGCCAAGGCCGGCATTAACGCCATGACCGTCGGGTTCGCGAAGCACTTCGGTCCGAAGGTGCGCGTCAACTGCATCATCCCGGGCCCGTTCCTCACCGACATCTCGAAGGCGTGGGACCTCGAGGCGTTCAACCAGCGCGCGAAGACCACGATCCCGCTCCAGCGCGGCGGCCAGCCCGAAGAAATCGTGGGCGCCGCCCTCTACTTCGCTTCCGAAGCTTCCAGCTACACCACCGGCTCCCAACTGGTCATCGCCGGCGGCGGGCAGGGCTAACCAACTCGCAACTCGCAACTCGCAACTCAGGAGAAACACATGGCAGTCGATTTTGAGATTCCCCAGGACGCCAAGGACATCCGCGAAAAAGTCCGCAAGTTCGTCCAGGACGAATGCATCCCGGCCGAGAAGCAGCTG
>CALFYR010000416.1 GCA_937954195.1 uncultured Dehalococcoidia bacterium | reverse complement strand
GAAGTACTCGAATTCCGCGCCGGCGGGCGTTCCGCAATCGACGCTGGACTCGGTGTCGGTGCTCCCGCTGGATATGGAGCAGGTGCGGGAAACGGTGGCCCAGCGTGGCGACATTGGGGCGATCATCATCGAGTCGGCCGGCGCTTCGAGCGGGACGCTGCCCGTGCCGCGTGGGTTCCTGCCCGAACTGCAGGAGTTCTGCCGCGCGGAGGGCATTGTGTTCATCATGGATGAGGTGGTGACGGGGTTCCGGTGGGCGCCTGGCGGCGTACAGGAAGTGGAAGGGGTGCGGCCGGACCTGACGACGCTGGCGAAGATCCTCGCCGGAGGGTTCCCCGGCGGCGCCGTGGCCGGGAGGCGTGAGGTGCTGGAGCACCTGCAGTTCCCCGAACCGGGTACGAAGGCTGCGAAGGTGGGACACCCGGGGACGTTCAACGCGAACCCTCTTTCAGCGGCGGCGGGAGTCGCGTGCTTGCGGACGATTGCCGATGGGAGCCACCAGCAGCGCGCGAACGCGCTCGGGGCGCAACTGCGTGCGGGCATGAACGGTGTACTCTGCGAGCTGGGTATCCCGGGGTTCGTGTACGGGCAGTCGTCCGAGTTCCGCATCGTCCTTGCCGGGACGTCGGTCCCGGAGGCCCAGGACTATGACCCGCACGACCTGCCGTGGACGCTGATGGAGAAGGGCATGCCCGAGGAACGGTCGCGGCTGATGCAGCTGGCGATGCTGACTCGCGGGTCGCACTTTTTCGGGGCCGGTGGCATGACCAGCTCCGTCCACACAGAGGCCGACATTGCGGCAACGGTAGACGCGTGGCGCGATTCGCTGTTGGCGTTGCGGGAGGAAGGCGCCCTCGATGCGTAAGGCTTGCAGCCAACCGCTTGCCGACGCGCGTAGGATAGACACGTGATCCAGACGATTGCCTTCCTGGTTGTGCTGTTGTTCCCGTTCATCGTGTACCTGATCAACATGGCGCTGGCGCAGCGTGACCAGCGCGGACGAGGTGGAATCGCGGCGGGCATCCCGAAAGCGAAGGAGCCGAGGGCCGCGAAGCCGCCGCGCGGCGGGCGTGCGCGAACGGCGCGGGTTCGATCGTCACGGGTGGAATACTGCGGCCGTGGGTTCGCGCATTTCGCGCTGGCGCTGGTTGGATCGCAGGAATCGTGCAAGCGCTGCACGTACGTGCAGAACGAACCGACGCCGATACGCCCGGATGAGCCGCCGAGGGATGGGCCGGGGCCAGGCCACGTTCCGCCGCCTCCGGAGGCGCAGGACGACCACGAGGCCGCTATCCGCGAGGCGGAAGAGATCCTGGAGCGCTGGAAGCAGTAGGTCCCCGATAGCGGCTATACTCGCGGGCACCACACATCCCGGAGCTTTCGATGAAACACACACGCCTGGGCCGCACCGGCCTGCAGGTTTCGAAGCTGTGCCTCGGCACAATGACGTTCGGCTACCAGTGCGACGAGAAGACCTCGTTCGCCATCATGGACAAGGCGTTCGACAGCGGAGTCACGTTCTTCGATGCGGCGGACGTGTACCCGCTGGGCGCGCCGGCCGGCTCGCAAGGGCGCACTGAAGAGATCGTCGGAAAGTGGCTGGAGGGCCGCCGCGAGAAGGTGATTGTGGCCACCAAGTGCTTCGGGCGGATGGGGCCAAGCCGCTGGGACCAGGGAAACTCGCGCAAGCACATCCTGGACGCGGTGGATGCCTCGCTTCGGCGGCTGGGCACGGACTACATCGACCTCTACCAGCTGCACGGGCCGGACCCGGAGACGCCGATCGACGAGACGTTGAAGGCGCTGGAGGACCTGGTGCGCTGGGGGAAGGTGCGCTACGTGGGGTGCTCGAACTTCCTCGCCTACCAGGTGGCTCGCGCGGTGGGCCGGAGCGAGGCGCTGGGCATCGTGCGGTTCGATTCGGTGCAGCCGCGGTACAACATGTTGTTCCGGGAGATCGAGCGCGAACTGCTGCCGTTGTGCGGTGAGGAGGGCATTGGCGTTATCCCGTACAACCCGATCGCGGGAGGGTTGCTGAGCGGGAAGCACAACCCTTCGGCCGGGCCGGAGGAAGGCTCGCGGTTCACGCTTGGGACGGCGGCCGAGCGATACCAGGACCGCTACTGGCACGAAGGCATGTTCGAGACGGTGGAGCAACTTCGGCCGATTGCAGCGGAGGCGGGCATGACGCTGGCCCAGATGGCGGTGGCCTGGGTGCTGGCGAACCCGGTGATTACCGCACCGATCATTGGCGCGAGCCGGCCGGAACAGCTCGACGACACGCTGAAGGCTGTCGCGACCCCGCTTTCGCCGGAACTGAAGAAGCGGCTGGACGAGCTGACGGCCAACTACCGGAAAGGTGACGCGGCCCGCTAATGAGCGAACTTGGGGAGCTGTTGCAGATCGCCCGGAGGGCGGCAGACATCGCGCGGGACGTCATCATGCCGTTGTACGCGAGCGGCACCGCGGTTGAGCTGAAGGCCGACCGAACGCCAGTGACGATCGCCGACCGGAACGCGGAGACTGCGATGCGGGAATTCCTCGCCAGGGAGTGCCCGCAACACGGGATCCTCGGCGAGGAATTCGGCGAAACGGCGGGCGACGGCCGGCACCGCTGGATCCTCGACCCGATCGACGGGACGAAGTCGTTCATGCACCACGTGCCGCTCTTTGGCACGCTCATCGCGCTGGAACGGGATGGGGAGCCGGTGGTGGGCGTGATCGCGTGCCATGCGGCGGGCGAGACGGCATCCGCCGCGAAGGGGATGGGGGCATTCCTGAACGGACAGCCTGCCCGCGTTTCCGACGTCGCCACCATTGACGAGGCGACACTTTCGATGACCTCGTACGCGCGGACGGCCGGGAAGCACCCGAAGGGGTTCGATAGCCTTGTTTCGCGGTGCAAGCTGGCGCGCGCCTGGGGCGACTGCTACGGATACCTGATGGTGGCGGCGGGCCGTGCGGAGATCATGCTGGACCCGGACATGAGCATCTGGGATGCGGCGGCGCTGTATCCGGTGATCACCGAAGCGGGCGGCGCGTTCTCGACGTGGGACGGGACGCCGGGTGTGGGCGACTCGGTGGTGGCGACAAACGGGGCGTTGCATGCCGAGGTCATTTCGGCGTTGCGGCTGGATTTCGCATGACATGAAAGAGGGCCTGCGCGAGCAGGCCCTCTTCCATCTCGGTTAACAGACTGCAGAGATTTAGGCTTTCCCGATCTTGAACATCTTGGTGCCGCAAGTCGGGCAGGAGCCCTCGGTGGCGGGCTTGCCGTTCTTCATGGTGATTGCCTTCGGGTCTTTCATTTCGCGCTTGACCCGGCACTTGAGGCAGTAGGCTTCCAAGGGACCCTCCTTCTGATCCCCGCCCGTGGGTGGGGGGACTGGCCAAAATGCTAGAGTGCCTACGCGATTGCGCAGGTTCGCCAGTACCTCAGGCATGATCGGAGCGTGGTGGTCCGGTGTCAACCCTAAAATCGAGTTTGTAATCTACATAAGTGGCCGTTCAGGCCGAATTCGGCAGATTCAACAGCTTCACGGGCGTGATCTGGCCCGAACTCGACAGAGAAACGACGCCTTTGAACGTGCCGTCACTTGCGTAAAGACGGGCCACCGCAGCGGGCCGGATGGGCGTCGAGGCGGGCGAATAGGCTCGACCGAAGCTCAATTCGGCGGCGCCTTCGGGCCCGAGGATGGCCGCATCGAAGGCAGTCATTCCCTCGTCGGCGGGGAGCAGGGCCGGCTTGACCTGGCCCGCCGCCGCGAGAGATTCGATTTCAGCGAGGGTCCAGGCATCGCGGACATCGAACGTGCCAGAGGCGTGGCGGCGCAGGCTGGCGAGGTGCGCGCCGCAGCCGAGTTCGGCGCCGATGTCGCGGGCAAGGCTGCGGATGTAGGTACCCGGCCCGCAATGCACTTCGACCGTGAGCCGAGCGCTGGACGCCCAGGTGAGATGGAGACTGTGGACGGTGATGGTTCGCGCGGGCAGCTCGAGCGCCGTGCCCGTGCGAGCAGCGTGGTAGGCCCGCTGCCCGTTGACGCTTACGGCGCTGAAAGCAGGAGGGACCTGCTGGAGGACGCCGGTAAACCGCCGTGCGAGCGACGCGAGGTCTTCGGCTGAAATGGGTGGCACCGTCCGCGTTTCGAGGGCGTCGCCTTCGGCGTCATCCGTGGTGGTGGTGCGGCCGAGCACGATCTCACCGGTGTAGCGCTTGTCATGCGCGGTGATGTACTCGACGAGACGCGTGGCCTGGCCGAGGCAGAGGACAAGCAGCCCCGTCGCGGCCGGGTCCAGCGTACCCGTGTGACCGATGCGGCGTTGACCGGTCAGGCGGCGCACGCGGGCGACGACGTCGTGGCTCGTCCAGCCGGCGGGTTTATCGACAAGGAGGATGCCGTGGAGCGGCGAATCACTCTTGCGGGCCATCGCCGGATTCGTGCAATTCGTGGCTGACCTGGTGGATGAGTTCGGTGAGGCGGGCGCCGCGTTCGATGGATGGATCGAAGCGGAAGGTGAGGTCGGGGACGTTGCGCAGCTTCAGGCGGTGGACGAGTTCACGGTGCATGAAGGGCGCAGAGTGCTGGAGGCCGTCGAGGGCGTCGCGCCTTTCGGCTTCGGTGCCCAGGTGGGAGACGAACACGGTGGCGCGGCGCAGGTCCGGTGAAACCTGGACTTCCGTGATGGTGATCATGCCGCGGGAGACGCGAGGGTCCTTCACCTCGCGCAGGAGCAGCTCGCTGATCTCAGCACGCAGGAGTTCGTTGACGCGGGTCGTGCGCATGCTCATCGGGGTCACCACGAATGCCGCGACGGGCGGCAGGGTGTCCCGGGGAAGCCCCGGGACGTGTTCTAGCGGACGCGCTCTTCGTGGAAGAACTCGATGACGTCGCCTTCCTGGAACTTGTCGAAGCCCGCGAGGACGACACCGCATTCGTAGCCGGTCTGGACTTCGCGGACATCGTCCTGGAAACGCTTCAGGCCTTCGCAGCGGCCCTTCCAGATCTCGTCCTTGCCGCGCAGGACGCGGACGGCGGAACCGCGGCGGAGCGTGCCATCGAGGACGAAGCAGCCAGCGATCTGGCCGAGGCGGCTCGACTTGAAGATCTGACGGACTTCGGCGTGGCCATCGACGACGTTTTCGTAGATGGGCTCGAGCATGCCGGTGAGCGCCTTCTCCACGTCCTCAAGCACCTGGTAGATGATCGAGTAGGAGCGGACTTCGACGCCGGTGGCTTCGGCCCGCTTCTTGGCAGACGACTCAACACGGGTGTTGAAGGCGATGATGATGCCGTTGGACGCCTCGGCGAGCATGACGTCACTGTCGCTCACGGGTCCGGTGGCCGAGTGGATGATCTTCAGCTTCACTTCGGCGTTGCTGAGGCGTTCGAGGGCGCCCTTCAGCGCTTCGCCACTGCCGCGCACGTCGGTCTTGAGGATGATGATCAGCTCCTTGAGCTTGCCGGCGCTGATTTCGTTGAAGAGCGTGTCGAGGTTGACGTGTGCGTGCTCGGTCTGCTCGGCGGCTTCGCGGGCTCGCTTGCGGGATTCCACGATGCCGCGGGCGACGCGCTCATCGGCGGCGGCGCGGATGCGCTCACCGGCATCGGGCACGTTTTCGAGGCCCATGATGACGACCGGGGTTGATGGCCCCGCTTCGCGGATGCGAGCTCCCTGGTCATCGAACATCGCCTTGATCTTGCCGCTGGTTTCGCCGACCACGACGGCATCGCCCTGGTGGAGCGTTCCTGCCTGGACGAGGACGGTGCCCACGGGGCCGCGGCTCGGGTCGAGTTCGGCTTCGATGACGACGGCGATAGCGGGCTTATCCGGGTTGGCCTTGAGCTCGCCGATTTCGGCGACGAGGCCGATGGCTTCGAGGAGGTCATCGAGGCCCTG
>CALFYR010000415.1 GCA_937954195.1 uncultured Dehalococcoidia bacterium | reverse complement strand
GGACCTCGTGCCTTCCTACCTCCACCGCTCATATGGAATTCGGCCGGCCTAGGTTTCCGAAGCCTCGGCGAGGCCGATGAGGAATCGTTCGAGTTCGCGTGGCGAACGGAGCCGGTGGAACTGCCGATCCTCGCTCCGAACCTGCTTCATGCGTTCCGTGAAGATGCGCTGGTTCCGCCGATGCCGGGAGATGGTGTAGGCGATCAGCGAATCGGATGGGCTCCAGAGCTTGAGCTGGTCCCAGAACCGTTCGTAGTTCGTGCCCCACAGGTGCTCCCGCCTCCGCCATCGCCGCCATGACCGCGTGAGCACACGCCAGCTCGTGAGCCACAGCGGAAAGTCGAGCCATATCACGCTGTCTGCTCGCGGCCAGGTGACGTCCTGCGTGTGACGAAGGTAGTTGCCGGCACTCACCCATCCGTCGCCCGCGTGGGATGCGAGGAGGTTCGCACGGAATTCCTCTGGGTCGGATTCCTGCCAGTTCGGCTTCCAGAACAATGCATCCAGTTCCACAAATGGCACGCCGAGCCGGTGCCCGAGTTCCGCGCCGAGGGTCGACTTCCCGGAGCAACTCGGGCCGACGATGATCACCCGCCGGCCAAGCGGACTCTGAAACTCTTCGCTCTCCACGCTGGCAAGTCCTACAGCCGGTTCTTCAACGAATCGGGGAGGTCGTCCGGGAGTTCGCTCACGGGCTTTGTGGCGAGCGCCACGGTGATATCGAAGATGTCGCCCCACGCAGCGTCGTAGTAGTCGCCGGGGCCCTCATCATCGGCTTCCCAGATCACGACGACCTGTGGCATGCCCTCAGGGGCATTGACCCAGTATTCGCCAAGCACTGTCGCCTGCGGCGGGTGCTCGAACGTCTTTCGGCGCTCGAAGGCCTCGAGCCCCTTCAGCACGTTGGTGCCCGGTTTGAAGTTGAAGTAGGCGACGTAGATGGCCATGGACGGGAGAGTATACCCGCCCGCGCGGGCCCGCTTCGAGGAGTCTGCTAGACTTACGCCCGGCGCCGGGGCCGTGAACCTGGCCCAACCGGAGTTGCCCATGTACCGCCGTCTCCTTTCTGGCATCATCGCGCAGGGCAAGACGCGCGACTTCCTGGAAGGGATGCGGCAGGCCGAACAGTACCAGCGCGAGCGCGGCATCCGGGCGCGCACAGCGATCTGGGGAGCGATGACCGGCCAGAACAACCGCGTCATCATCGCCGCCGACTTCAACCTGCTGGAAGACCTCGAGCGCTGGACCGACCTCGCGACCGAGGATTCGACGTTCGCGCAGCTTCGGCGCGGGGTCCGCACCCACATGGTGTACGACGACTCCGATGTCTCGATCCATCGGCTCTCGTACCACTCCGAGGGCCTCATGACTTCTGAGGATGCCACC
>CALFYR010000414.1 GCA_937954195.1 uncultured Dehalococcoidia bacterium | reverse complement strand
TGCCTCCGCCTCGTCCACCGTATCGGCAAGCCGCACGCCACCGATGCGGTCGCCCTTCACCTTGCCCGAATGGTTCTCCGGATCGGTGGTGAGCTTCTGGAACATGTCAGCCGTATCGGACTGCGAAACCAGGCGGCCCTTACCGCGGCCGCCCGCGTGAATCTGTGCTTTCACGACAACCTTGCCGCCAAGTTCCTGGGCGATTGCCCGAGCTTCCGCGGGGGTTGATGCGACGCGGCCGGCGGTCACGGCGACGCCATTCTGGGCCAGCAGGTCGCGGGCCTGGTATTCATGCAGCTTCAAAGTGGTGGGCTCCGGAAGAGATTGCGCAGCGAAGCTTACCTGAGACGCTCCGAAGGCGCGAAACGTGGACGCGCGAGGTGACCGGCTACACGCGCAGGTCGCCCCGCCCGGAAAACTCCCGTATCTCGCGGAGAAAACGGTCGAGCATGCTGGCGCCGTCAGGGAACTGGTCTCGGCGGTCGGCGCGCCATGCGGCAACCATGGCCAGCATCAATCGGCAACACTCCCGCACGAGCTCCGGGTCGGCGCCCGCGTACCGCGGTGCGATCTCGGCCGGTGTATGCGCATCGAAATGCCACGTTGCGCCGGCGTCCGCCGGTTGTGAGCAGTGGGCGATATCGAACTCCACGGGCCCCCGGCAGCATGTCTGCAGGTCGATGAACAGGAGCCCGCGCCGAGTTCGGAGAAGGTTTCCAGCGTGCGGCTCGCCGTGGAGTACTTGCTCGCCCTGGCCACCACGAATGATGGAGTCCGTCGCAGTCCGCAGAGTGTTGCTCAGCAGGTCACGGTAGTCGGCCGAGAGTGCCGGGCTGTTGGCGGGATCCTCGACGATTCTCTGTGCTTCCATGACCCGGTCCGTGAAATGGGGAGTCGGCATGTCGATCCCTGTCATCGCTTCGTGCAGCCGGCGGAGCGCCGCGGCGTACTCGGACGGTTCGAAGCGTGTACCTGCAAGTGGCTCGAAGTAGGTCCAAAACGTGAGCGTGAAGCCGTCACGTTCGAACACATGCGGCGGCACCCTCGGGTCCGGACCGGCGATCGGGCCATCCACGGACGCGAGCCGTCGGGCTATCTCGAGTTCGAGCGCGGCGCTTTCGTCATCCGGGCCAGGCGCAACGCGAACCAGCGTGTCACACGGGAGCAGGCGGGCGACGATGCGGTTGGAGTTGCTCAGCACGGCGGCGTTCCGCGCATCGAAGCCGAAGGCGGAAGCGGTGGCCGTGGCAGCCGCAAGGGCGCGGGAAACCTGGTCCTCTTGCACGTTCTGGTTCACCCGCCCATTTGCATGGCGTCCCGGTCATCTCAATGGCGGAGAGGGGGAGATTCGAACTCCCGGTGACTTTCGCCACGGCCGTTTTCAAGACGGCTGCAATAAACCACTCTGCCACCTCTCCATTGGCTATCTTACCCCGCACACGGAATGAAGCTCGCCGGGAAACGGTTAGCACTCTTGACAGGCGAGTGCTAAGCAATCGAAGATTTCGAGAGAATCCAACCGTGGCGGTTGGCGCTTCGAGGTTCCCCGTGCCTATCTACGAATATCATTGCCCGGCCTGCAAGAGCACCTACGAACTCCGCCAGGGGTTCGACGCCGAGACCACGCACACGTGCGAGGAATGCGGCAAGGGCACCGCAAAACGAGTCCTCCATGCGCCCCCTGTCGTGTTCAAAGGAAGCGGCTGGTACGTCACCGATAGCCGCAATAAGTCCAGCGCGATCACGGATTCCGAAACGCCTGCGCCCGAGACCAGCACGACCGACAGTTCCGAAGCCGCCCCCTCGGCTCCGGCGGCCACCACATCAACGGACTCGACGTCGGAACCCGCCGCGGCCGGCTAGCTGCCGAACGCTATTCGATCTGTAAGCTCCCCGCTTATACTCGCCCGCAATGGTTCAGCCGGTGGAACGGCGCCCCAACTTCGGTGGCGACGAACAGACAACAACTCGAGAACGAATCCTCACCGCCGCGAGAGTGCTCTTCTCCGAACACGGATACGACGCTACCTCTGTGCGGATGGTCGCGCGTGCCTGCGGTCTCACGAATCCTGCCGTCCACTACCACTTCCGCACCAAGCGCGACCTCTACGACGCGCTACTGGCCGACCCGCTGAACTATGCCTACGACGGCAAGAGCGGTGACCGCATCGCGATTGCCGCGAGCATGGAGCACCAGTTCTACCAGTGGGTGGAAAACATCGATTTCGCACGGCTGCTCCTTCGTCAGCAGGTCGGCGGAGATCCACAGAGCCTCCAATATCTGCGCGATTCTGAGGCGGCCTACATCGACGACATCTCGGCGGCGATGGAGGCGGCGTTCGGCAGGGAAGCGCCTCGGCGTGCGGCACAACTCGCGTTCACGCTCCTCTCGGGCGCCTTCTGGGACGCAATCCTCACCTACGGGGAGAATGCCGCCACGGTCATGCGCGACGACTACTACCGGCAACGGATCCGGGGGTTCATTGACGCGGCTATTCGGGTTGCCGGGAGGAACCGCCCATGACGTCCGCACCGCAAAGCCGCAATGGCGGGCCTGAGGGCCGGGGCCGGGACGAAACCCGCGCACGCATACTGATCGCCGCCCGCGATTGCTTCTCCCGTCACGGGTTCGACCGGACAACGGTGAAGATGATCGCCGCCGAATGCGGCCTCACAGACGCTGCGATCTATTACTACTTCCCCAGTAAGCGCCATGTCCTCGAAGCGCTCTGGAGCGTGCGGCCGAACCGCGGCGTGAGGGGAACGCCCGCCACCGAACCCTTGACTCCCGAACGTCTTAAACAACTCAACGATGCCGTGATCGACTTCCTCACCGACAACCACCAGCTGATGCGGCTGATGATCAGGTCGGCGCTGGATGGCGACGAAGTCGCCCGGGCGCTGAGAAGCGACAATCGTGCCACGTGGCGCCGAGCGCTCTACGAGCACCTCCGGACCATCGCGACTGAGGACGAGGCGTCGTTCACCACCGAACTGGTGATGGCCTACATCACGGGCGCGACCATGCGCGGGCATATGGAAACCGGTGAGGCATTCGGCGAAATTGCCCGCTCAGCCGAGTTCCGAGAAGAACTCCATCGCGCCTGCCTGGAACTCCTGGACGTGTCATTCGCAAGTCCGGCGGTCTGAGTCCGGTGCGCTGCGTCGTTCAACGCTGCACCAGCGCCCGCGTGACCGTAGATGGCACGGTCGTTGGCGAGATTGGTCGTGGGTTGCTAGTGCTGGCTGGGTTCAGTCCGATGGACTCCGAAACCACGGTGCGCCGCCTCGCTGCGAAACTGGCCGCGCTGAGGATCTTCGAAGACGCCGAGGGCAGGATGAACCGCAGTGTGGCCGATGTGGGCGGCCAAGTCCTGTGCGTCAGCCAGT
>CALFYR010000413.1 GCA_937954195.1 uncultured Dehalococcoidia bacterium | reverse complement strand
GATACGCTTCCCAGAAGGTTCGCCGCGCGTATACTCCGCGAGATCACCGTGGGGTCTATGCATCCCATCGATACGGTGAAGGAAACCAAGGGGGGATTCCTAAGTGTCGGACAACTATTGGACCAGGAAGCTGGCTCGCCAGGGCGTCTCGCGTCGTCGAGTGCTCGGCGGCGCCGCAATGGCGGGTATTGGTACCGCCTCACTCGCCCTCGTCGGCTGCGGCGATGACGATGACGACGATACCGGCGGCGACCCAACGAACACTCCGGCGCCGGGCGAAACCAGCTCGCCCGATGCCACGCCTACGACGGACGCCGCTGCTCCTCAGCAGGGCGGGACCGCTCACTTCGTTAGCGCCAATAACACGTGGGACACCTTCGACGTCGACCGCTCCCGGTTCTCGCCCGTCGCGTGGCTCATGGGCATGACCAACCTCGGCGTCATGCAGTGGAAGAGCTTCACCAACGGTGAACTCGAAGGCGGCATCGCTGAAAGCTACGAACAGGTCGATGAAACGACCATCAACTTCACCATCCGTCCCAACGTCTTCTGGCACGACAAGCCGCCCGTAAACGGCCGCCAGGCGACCGCCGAGGATGTCCAGAAGTTCATCCTCCGCAACAAGAACGGCCAGACGCTCGATGGCGTCGATGACCCGAACTTCTACCGCAAGGCCGCCTACCAGAACGTCGACAACGCCGAAGTGGTCGATGCCTCGACCGTGCGCGTCACGTTCACCAAGCCGGACCCGTTCTTCCTCACCACCCTCGCCGGCTCCTACGCCAAGGTGCAGGCGCCTGAAGCCATCGAGCAGTTCGAAGGCGACTACGCCAACATGCGCGCCGAACTCGTCATCGGCACCGGCGCCTTCGTCCTGAACGAGTGGGCCGCTGAAGGCCGCTCGAGCTGGACCAAGCACGACAAGTTCCACACCACCGTCAACTGGGACGGCGTGACCTGGATCCCGCTCTTCACCGACCAGTCGGCACAGGAAGCGGCTTTCCGCCAGAAGGAGATCGACTCCTTCTCCCCGAGCCAGAACGCCGTCATCGAAGCGCTCCTCAGCGAACTCAGCGACGAGATCTATGAGACCCGCGTCTTCTCCGGCAACCCGCAGGCCGGCACCTACTACGGCGGCGCCGCACCGTGGAGCGACCCGAACCTCATCGGCGCCATCTTCCGCGCCTTCGATCGCCGCGCCCTCATCCAGTCGGCGCTCCAGGGCAAGGCCGTCCTCTCCGGCAACGTTCCGCCAACGCAGGCTGCCTTCGGTATCAACGAAGCCGAACTCATCACCTTCCCCGGCTACCTCGAAGACCGGGACAAGGAGAAGACAGAAGCCAAGGCGATGTGGGAAGCCGGCGGTGGCCCGGCACTCGGCGAAATCATCGTCGACATTCCGGACATCTGGGAAGGCCTCTACTCCGGTGGCGCCGCCCTGATCACCAACAACCTCAAGGAAGTCCTCGGCAACAACTTCACCGCCCGAATCGAGCCCTACTCCACCATCACCACCAAGATCGTGGAACAGCGCTACGGCAACGGGAACAACAACACCTGGTGGGGCTGGATCACCGAGCTCGCCGACCCCGAGCCGACCCTCCTCAACTACCTCCAGTACAACTCGGCCCAGCCGCAGTTCCAGCAGTTCGGCGTCCAGAACGACAAGGTCGACCAGCTCACCTCGGAAGCTGTCGCCGAGTTCGACATCGCCAAGCGGCAGGAGATCGGCAAGGAAGTCAACCGCGAGCTCCTCAAGCTCTATGGTGCCGGCGTTCACTACTCCCTCGTCGGCCTCGGCTCGGTTCTTCGGTATAACTACTTCAAGAACATCGAGTCCGTCGCGTTCGTTCAGCAGCACCAGTACGCAACCCAGTACTGGTTCGATCAGAACGACCCGACGTTCCAGGGTCGCCCGGCCTAGGGAAAGGGCTATGCAGTGCGGGCCGGGAGGGAGTACCTTCCGGCCCGCATCGCCGTTTGGGAAGAGGGGGATTTCGTGAGGACCTACATTCTCCGCCGGGTGATTATCAACATCCCGGTCATCTGGCTTGTCGCCACCTTGGTGTTCTTGGCAACCAGCGTGCTTCCTGGTGACTTCGTGGCTCAACGCATCGCAGCGCAAGACCCGACGTCGACAGATCCGGCCGCCCGTGAAGCCCAGATTCAGAAGGTTCGCGAAGACCTGGGCCTCGATAAGCCCGTCGGACAGCGCTACCTCATCTATCTCGGAAACCTGGTCCAGGGTGATTTCGGCGTGTCCTACCAGGATAGGCGTCCGGCCCTCCAGGGAATGAAAGAGGGCCTCCCGTACTCCCTCCAGCTCTCCGTCATGTCACTCATCGTGGCCGTCCTCACCTCGATGCCCATCGGTATCATCTCGGCCATCCGCCAGGACACAATCACGGACTACGTGCTCAGGGTCTTCTCCATCCTCGTGCTCGCCGCCCCCAACTTCTGGGTGGCGACAATGGCCCTGCTCTACGTCGTGAAGTGGAAACTCTGGAACGTCCCGCTCTCTGATTCACCCCTCTTATGGGAAGACCCCGTCGCCAGCATGAGGCTGTTCATCATCCCGGCGATCGTCGGCGGCCTCGCCTCCGGAGCTGGCGTCATGCGCCTCCTCAGGTCCCAGATGCTTGAGGTGCTTCGCCAGGACTACATCCGCACGGCATGGGCGAAGGGCATGCGCGAACGCGTCATCATCGTCCGCCACGCCCTCAAGAACGCCATGGTTCCCGTCGTGACGGTCCTCGGCCTCACCATGGCCGGCCTCCTCAGCGGCAACGTCGTCTTCGAAAACCTCTTCGGCATCCCCGGCGTCGGCCGCAAAATCCTCGTCGCTATCAACGCGCGCGATGTCCCGGTCGTCCAGGCGTTCGTGCTCGTCATCGCAACATTCATCGTCTTCGTCAACCTCGGGATCGACCTGCTCTACGGCGTGCTCGATCCGCGCATTCGGTACTCATAGGAGGGGCTGCAATGGCACAGGAACAGGCAGTCCTTGATATTCCCGGCAGCACCGGTGTACCTCGCAGCCTCAGCGACCGGCCGCGCCTGGTTCGAGCGTCCGTTCAAACCGGCCGCTTCTTCCGCACCAAACCGCTTGGCGGGTTTGGGGTCATCATCATCTTCTTGTGCGTCTTCGCCGCGATCTTCGCCGACGCCATCGAGCGCTATGACCCGGAAGTTATCTTCAAGCAGACGAACCCCCTCTACGATGAAGAGCTGGCCCAAAAGGCCCTCACCGACCCCACCGTTCGTCTCCAGCACCCACCGGCCGTCTTCGAAAAAGGCGAACTGCCGATCCTCTTCGGTGGCCCCTCTGGCGACCATTGGCTCGGTACCGACGGTCTCGGCCGGGACCTCTACTCCCGCATCATCCACGGCAGCCGTACGGCCCTCTACGTCGGCCTCGGCGCCGCCATCATCGCAACGGTCTCCGGTATCGTCGTCGGCGTAACCAGCGCCTACTTTGGGGGGCCATTCGACTTCTTCCTCCAGCGCATCGTCGATACATTGCAGGCGTTCCCGCCGCTGGTGCTGCTGCTCTTGTTCGGCCAGGTAGTCGCCAACCCGACGCTCCAGTGGAACACGTTGTCGCTCGGTATCTTAGGTGTGGCGAGTGGCTCCCGCGTCGTGCGAAGCGCCGTGCTCGCCGCCCGCGAAGAGGTCTACGTCATGGCCGCCCGCACCATCGGCGCCACCGATGTCCGCGTCATGGCCCGCCATATCTTCCCCAACATCACCGCGCCGATTATCGTCACCTTCACGTCGTCGATCGGCATCTACATCCTCGTCGAAGCCACGCTGGCCTTCCTCGGCCTGGGTGACCCGACCCGCGTCTCCTGGGGCAAGATGATCGAAGAAGGCCGCCGCAACGGCACCAGCGACCCGTGGATGGCCCTGGCCGTGGGCTCGGCCCTCACCATCACCGTCCTCGGCTTCAACCTTGCTGGAGATGCTCTCCGAGACGTCCTCGATCCGCGCCTCCGCGGACGAGGAGGAAGGGCAGGCTTCTAAGCCTGCCCCTCCGGCCACGGCCCGGCGCTCTCAGCGCCGGCAAACAGAGCTGCCTCCGTCCCGACGCATGGCGGCGGGCAGACCCCTTGGTGCAGGACCGGTCTCAGCCCGGTCCTGCCCTTGTCCTGAATATGAAACGATTCCCGAGCCCTGTTCGGATTGCAACCCCGAAGAAATTCCCCCGGAGTTAGCGGG
>CALFYR010000412.1 GCA_937954195.1 uncultured Dehalococcoidia bacterium | reverse complement strand
GTTCGCGGCCGAAGAAGCGGACCGTTTCGGTGAAACGGAGCGCGCCGACCACGGACGTTTCGCGGGCAACGGGGAGGTCTCGGAGGCGGTACGAGAGGAAGCCCGTGAGGACGGTGAGCGCCAGGAACCCGATGGCAGCGCCGGCCACCATCGCCGTCGGCCCGCCGAAGAAGTAGAGCGCCGGAGCGAAGACGAGGACACCCGCGCCCTGGCCTCCGTACTGGAGCGCGACGAGCCACGAATGGACGCGGCCGGCCTGGTGCTGCTGGAGAGGCTTCACGAGCGCCATTTCGGCCGGGGTGAAGACCTGGGAGCCGGTGGAGTACAGGAACGCCAGCACCCACGCACTGGTGCCACCATCGAGCAGGACGATCGCGGCCGCGATAGGTGCGAAGCGAAGGAGCGCGCCAAGAGCGAACCCACGCCCGGGCCCGAGCCGATCGACGACTGAGCCACCGGGAAGGCCAAGCAGGATCGATGGGAGAAGCGTGGCGAGGAAGAGGCTGCTCAGGTCGATAGCGGGACGCGTGCTCGTGCCGGCCGTCAGGAACAGGGCGGCAAGCCACACGTTCTGCGACGCCTGCGCGAGAAACTTCGCGGCGTAGTAGATAGACCGCTCAAAACCGAACCGGGCTGTTGGGTCGAGCACCCTCCGTCCCCCAATGACGACTGAGCCGCACCCCGGAGGGCCGGCAACGTTCGTATGAGAGACAGGCGGTGGTCCGTCGTCTCTCCCAAAAGCCTGCGAGGTTAGCTGTCGGGCTCGGCATTGGGAGTTGCCTACGCGCTTTCGCGCGATACGCCCCAATCAGGTGGGTCCCCCGCTCTCCGCGCTGCGGAGATTCGGCTATGTATCCACTATACGCCTGTTACAACGCTTGGGATGGATCGGGAGTTAACGTCGTGGGCCGATACGGTAACGATCCATAACGTCTCCATTACATTGGGCGTGACACAGCGCGATTGGTGTTTGTCAGCGCCCGCGTTACCGTTCGCCGCTGCGGGCGTTTAACCCTCCACCAATCAGCAGGAGTCCAGGTCAATGAAGTCAGGTCTCTATCACCTCCAGGTCAACATCCAGCCGCAGAATGTGGGGTTCTACAGGGACCTGATGGGGTTCCTTGGGTGGAACACCCTGTACGACGGAGACGGGATTCTCGGAGTGGGTGGCTCGAACAACGCGAGCCTCTGGTTCGTGACGGAGACCAAGGCGGTCGCGAACGATTATGACGGCCCGGGTACGAACCACCTCGGAATCGGCGTCGATTCGCAGGCGGATGTCGATACGGTCGGGGGGTACCTGAAGGAGAAGGGCGTCCCGTGCCTTTTCGAAACGCCGCGTCACCGGCCGGAATTCAGCTCAGGCGACGGTCAGACCTACTACCAGGTGATGTTCGCCTCGCCGGATAACCTGCTGTTCGAGGTGGTCTACACGGGCCCGAAGAGCTAGTCGTCGAGGACCGTGAACAGGTCGTTTACGCTCACGGAGAATCCGGCCAGTCGTGGCGACTCGAGTGTGCGTACCGAGTCGCCATCCGTCGTTGCGTCGAACACATAGGCTGCCCGGCTGCCCGGGTCGATTAGCCAGCATTCCGAAACACCGGCGGAGATAAGGGAACGGCACTTGGCGCGGAGTTCGGCGAGCGTCTGATCGGGTGAACGAATTTCAATCGCCAGCGTCGGTGGGGCACTGTCGCCGCGTGGGACCGAGGCGTCCCAGTAGGAAACGTCGGGGAGCCTAAAGTTCGGCAGGTCGACCTGGCGCATCCTCGCCTCGACACCCACGCGACCTTTCCGGGGCCGGGCCCATTCGCGGAGCCGGGCGCCTAGTTCGAGGGCGAGGATTCCATGTTCTTCGGTCGGCATAGGCTTCTGGATCACCATCCCGTCGACGTATTCCAGGTACGGCTTCT
>CALFYR010000411.1 GCA_937954195.1 uncultured Dehalococcoidia bacterium | reverse complement strand
CATCGGTGTGGGGTGGCAATCGCGTCGGCATCCGGCTCTCGCCGTTCGGCATCGCCAACGACAGCGGCGAGGCGGAACCGATGCCGCTGTACAGCCACCTGATCCAGGAACTCGACAAGCTCGGGCTGGCGTATCTGCACCTGATCGAGCCGCGCGCGAGCGGGGCAGGTCAGAAGGAGGTCGATCACAAGAACGTACCGTCGGCCTGCGAACTGTTCCGGCCGATGTGGCACAGCGCGCTGATCACAGCGGGCAACTTCAAGGGCGACGAGGCCGAGGCGACGGTCGCGAAGGGCGCAGCCGATGCGATCGCCTTCGGCCGGTACTTCATCTCCAATCCCGATCTGCCCGAGCGGTTGCGGCGCGGCGCCGAACTCACGCTCTACAACCGGGCGACGTTCTACGGTGGCGGTGCGGAGGGGTACACCGACTACGCCACCATGTAGCGGTCTACGGGCAATCGGGCATTCATTGAGGAGGTCTGCCCAGCAGCGTGCATCAGAGCTGGGCGGACCTCGTCATCGCGTAGCAAGGCGCAGCCCGCTTACTCCTTTACTTTCTTGCCGGCGCCTTCGACCGCCTCGCCGGCCGCTTCCAGGTTCTCGCCGGTGTCCTTCTTCACGCCCCGCCAGGTATCGCCACAACCGGTGGCGGCAAGTACGAAGAACCCGGCGAGTACGGCTGCTACCAGCTTCTCTAGCTTCATATTCGTTCCCTCTTTGGAAGACTGCATTCCGGGCAATACGCCCGCCACTGGATCCGTGATGACGCTTTGACGTCCTCCGTCATTAGCTGCCGTTCAGGAAGTGCGGAACGGGGGCCCAGCCGACTCGGACTGGTCAAGTATACGAAGCTTCGCGTGTCGTAGCTATGGTCGGTCGCTTGTCGATCCACGCGCCCACGAAACGAGCTGCCGCCAGAACAAGACATTGGCATTGTGGTTGGTTTATGCTCTAGCCATCCTGAATGGACGTCCGGTGAACGCATGGAGCGGTTCGATCGCATCGTTGACTATTTCTACGACGGTGTGGCCGATTCGACTGCCTGGCCGGAAGCACTGACGCATCTTTGCGACGCCGTAGGCGCACACCATGCCATCTTGATGGCCGGTCGAAACGACCGTCCTTACAATGCCATGTGCGGACGCCGATTGCCTTGAGACCGACTGCGAAGTCTTCGCCATCGTCGACAACACCCTTCACATCGGAATCGAGGGAATTTCGGCAAACGGCTATAGCTATCCAGGTTTCGCCATTAACGGTGGCGGGGACGGCGGTGTGCGGCAGCGGCGGTGAGGTCCCGGAGCCTGCAAGCTTGCCCCTTATCCTGATGAGTGCAATTGTCGGCGCGGTCCTGCCGCGTGCTCGTCAACGTCGCCTGCTGAACTGAGCGGCGCGTTCCGCACCACGATGAACGTGTCAGCTTCGGGTGATCGAGTTTGCCGATTCCACCAGTGCGCCGGTTCCGGCACCCCACTTCGAGATCACGCTGACGGCTTGTGTGAACGATACATCGAGCGGTTGCACACGCTCGCGATCCATGATGTACAGCGCCCCTGCTGCCGGAGTGGGGACCGAAGGGACGAATATCGCGTAACGGCCGTCAGGCAGTTGCTCGACGATGAATGCGGGCATCAGCCCATCGTCGAATCGCACCAGGGCGGGCGTGAACGTTTCGTCCTGACTCTTCCCGGCCACGCGACCAGCCAGGCCGCGCAACAGCGTGTAGCC
>CALFYR010000410.1 GCA_937954195.1 uncultured Dehalococcoidia bacterium | reverse complement strand
GTTAAAGAGCCGCTCCTCGCCATCCACCAGCAGGACGATGAGACCGGTTTCAACCGGTTCGGTTTGGCTGAAGGGCCATCCCATCCCCACCCAGGCCTTTACGCCGAGGTCCTCGTGGATCGTTGCCACCATACCGGTCCGGGCATCGATGACCTGGATAGTCGACGGGATGTCGCCCGAGATTGGGCCCGGCGTCGAGGTCGGGCGCGGCGAGGGCGCGGGCGAGGGAGCGGGAGACGCCGTTGGGTCAGGGCTGGCGGGCTGCTCCTCGCCGTCTAACAGGTTGAAGGCGAACACTGCGGCGATGGCGACGAGTAGACCGGCAGCGATCGTGCCGGCTATCGCCGCGCCCTTTCCGAAGACCCAGAGCCCCATGAGCGAGCCGATGCCACGCGAAACCATGTTCGGGCGCGATTCCCATGCCTCGATCAGTTCCTCGCGCGTGACGACGTTGAACTTCGCCAGGAGTTCGCTGACGTGCCATTTGGCACCGTCCAGCGAGATGCCGAGCACCTCGGCGATTTCGCCGTTCGTACGCCCGCGGGCGATGAGTTCCATTACTTCGCGCTGGCGTGGTGTGAGGTTTTCACTCGTGCTGGCTGGCCGTCCCATGAGGGACAGTGTGCCACTGCGGGCAAGGCGTTTCCCTACCCGAGTTCGAACATAACGCTACCTGTTCTTCCGCCGCGCTTTCCGCCAGGCCGAGCCCGTGGCTACTGCGGCGAGGCCGGCGAGCGCGCCGACCGCGGCGCCCGCACCCCAACCGATGAGCGAACCGGCCACCCGCCCCGCTCGCTTGCCGCCTTCGGCTCCCAGCGCTCCGCCCGTCTTGCCTGCTGAGGCCGCGGTTGCGACCGTCCCGTTTTCGTCTGACATGACAGCACCTCCGCGCCTGAGGGTAGCGAAGGGGGCCGGTGGTTCGAACAAACAGAGGGCCGCGCTGTCTTTCGTCTGCCTTGCAACTCTCTGGCCTACACGCCGCGTTTGTCGCCCCAGATGAGGATGTGGAGGCGGGAGGAGAAGCGGTAGCCGCGCCGGGTGCAGGCTTCGGCGAGCCAGGGGCTGCGGGCGTTCAATTCGGCCGCGGTGCGGCCCTCGGGCATGAGGACGACGCGCACGGCGGGGATTTCGAAGCGGGAGAGGAGCGCCTCGACTTCAGCGAGGTCGGCTTCCGATTGGACGACGAACTTGAAGTTGGCGTGTGGGAGGGCGGCGAACTCGCGCAGCGGGCCCTCCGGCAGCACATCGAGGCCTTCGTTGCCGGCGTGGCGGAGTTTCGGCGAGACGTTGAACTGGTCGATCAGCGTCGCTAGCGGGCCGGGCGAGATGGTGCCGTTCGTCTCGACTTCGATGCGGTAGCCGCGGGATTTCAGATCGCGGACGAACGGTTCGAGGTCGCGTTTCTGGATGAGCGGCTCGCCGCCGGTGATGACGACGTTCTTCGGCGGCAGCGCTGTGATCGCGGTGAGGAGGTCGTCCGTGGTGGCGGTCATGGTCTGTTCGGCGCGGTCGAAGCGGTCCCAATCCCAGGTGTAGGCGGTATCGCACCAGGTGCAGCGCAGGTTGCAGGTGGCAAGCCGGCAGAAGGTACTCGGTACGCCCGCGGAGAGCCCTTCGCCCTGGACAGAGGCGAAGATTTCGGGGGCGCCGCTGGGCATCTTCGAGACGAGCAGCGAATTCACGATTCACGACTCACGATTCACGATTCCAGCGCGGGGTCCGGGATGCCCGCGTCGCGGAAGCCGTTGGCGCGGAGGACACAGGAGTCGCATTCGCCGCAGGGGCGGTCTTCCCCTGCGTAGCAGGACCAGGTGAGTTCGACGGGCGCGCCGAGTTCGACCGCGTAGCGCACGATGTCGGCCTTGGTCATGGCGATGATTGGCGCTTCGATGCGGATCGGGACGTTGTAGGCGGTGCCAACCTTGCTTCCAAGCCGGAGAACCTGGGCGACTTCGTCGTAGAACTCGGGCCGGCAATCCGGGTAGCCGGAATAGTCGATCGCGTTTGCGCCGACGTAGATCGCGCCCTGGAGCGTGGGAGCGGGGATGCCGTCCTTTTCGATGAGTTCGAGCAGGCGCGATTCGAGGGCCGCCGCGGCGAGGGTGACGAAGAACGTGTTGCGCAGCGGGACGTAGGTGATGGGGATATCGAGCGACATGTTCGCCTGCTCGCGGTTGCGCGGCAGGTCGTGCAGGGCGGCGTCGGTGAGCGCGGAGTGCGACGCGAGCGTGGCGTAGAAGCCGGCATCGACTTCGAGGAGCGGGATGCCGAGGCGTTCGGCGATGGCGCGGGCGGACTTGAGCTCGCGGGCATGGCGCTGGCCGTACCCGATGGTGATGGCGCGGACTTCGTGGCCTTCGCGGACCGCGTGGGCGGCCACCGTCGCCGAATCGAGACCACCGGAAAGCAGGACCATGGCGTGCATGGGACGAGGGTACCATCTCAGTGCCGAGTGCCGATCGGGTAGTGCCCAGTGCCCGGTACCGAGTGCCCGGTACCCGGTGCCCGGTGCTAGTCCCTGGTGTTCGATGCGGGTGCCGGTTGGAGGCGGCCTGACTCCTCGAGGCCGCGGCGGATGCCGGCGTAGAGCACGTCGGCTTCATGGGCGT
>CALFYR010000409.1 GCA_937954195.1 uncultured Dehalococcoidia bacterium | reverse complement strand
CGCCGGCCCAGAAAATGTCGCCATCGCCGGTGGTATCGATGACGACATCGGCGGCGATGGCGAAGCGGCCGTTCTTGCCCTGGAAGGTGACGCCGCGGATGCGTCCGTCTTCGGCGATGGGTTCGCAGCCGTGGATGGAGTAGAGGAGGCGGACGCCTGCTTCCGCGCACATGGTTTCGAAGGCGAACTTCATCTCTTCGGCGTCGTAGGCGGCGGCATAGCGGACGGCATGGGGAGCGCCGCCGTTGATGAGCCCCCATGAACGCCACTTCGCGACGAGGGCGTCGTCGGGGTCGCCCCAATCTTCCTTTTTCGGGGAGAAGGCGGCGCCACGGTTGGCCATGCGCTGGGTGACTTCTTCGCAGAGTCCGGCGATGACCTGGGAGCCGCGGCCATCATCCATGACGAGCAGGAGGATGATGAGGCCGCCGGTTGCGAGACCGCCGAGATAGTTCGTGCGTTCGACGAGGGTGACATCGGCGCCGTTGCGGGCAGCGGCGACCGCCGCCGCTACGCCGGCGGAACCCCCGCCGACGACGAGCACCTGCGTCTCGTAGCGGATGGGAATCTGGGTGGCGGGAACTGGGAATGTTCTCATCTGGGATTGGCCCCCGGCCGGCGCAATGTTACGCGGGCTACCAGATTTCGGGGGCCCAGGGGGCGATGTGCCACGCGAACATCGCTTGCAGCCGGCGGACGGCATCATCGGTGCCGCAGAGGCGGCCGGCGTGGAGGAGCGGCGTGGGGCGCGTCTGGCCGAAGTAGATGGCGCCGAGTTCGGTGGCGCCGAGGGTGACATCCGGTTCGCGGGAGGTTGGGGTGCAGGTTGCGCCGTTCGGACCGCCTTCGAGGAAGTAGCGGCCGGCGACCCATTCGCAGAAGGGGTCGGTGACTTCGAGGACGATTGCGCCTTCGGTCATGTAGCGGCGGCCGGAGAGGGCGGCGACGGGATCGACGATGCGGCAGAACACGGTATCGGTGGGTTTGCGGATGAGGCGGCGAGAATCGGCGAGCATGTAGAAGAGCGGCTCATCGACCCTGCGCCAATCGGCGAGGATGGTACCGGTGAGGTCGATGCCGAAGATGAACTCCCAGAGGGCGGTGTAGGCGGCATCGGTGGTGGAGATCAGTTCGACGACGGAGAGGTCGTTGGCGGAGCCGCCATCGACCCACTTTTCGCGGACGCGGTAGCGGACGTAGCCGAGGGTTTGGCCGTCTTCTTCGTAGTTCACGTAGTAGCTGGGGCCGTAGCCATCGGGAGGGGATTCGGGCTGGCGGAGGACGCGGCGTTCCCACCATGCGGGGGTGCGATTGTGCATGGCGGGAGTTTCGCGGCGGGCGCGTTCCCACACGGCGGGCCAGGTTTCGAGGGCACGCTGGACGCTGACGTGGCGGGTGCGGCCGGAAGGCCGGACGCCCGAGATGAGCGCGGTGCGGGTGCGGTCGATGGTGAGGTGCTCGATGCCTTCGGCGGCCAGGCCATAGCCGAAGCGCCCATAGATCTGGGATTCGGAAGCCCAGAGCATGGCGATGGGTTCGCCGCGGTCGCGAATATCTTCGAGTTGCTTCCGCATGATGGCGGTGAGGATGCCCTGGCGACGGTGCGTCGGGCGGACGGCGACCCAGGTCACTCCCGAGCAGGGGAGTTCGCCGCCGGGGACGGACATGGAGAAGGCCCAGGCGCCGGCCGTGCCAACGACCTGGCCCTCGTCCCAGACGGAGAGCGTGCGGCCGAAATCCGCGTAGGTGCGGATATGTTCGAGCCGCTGCGGATCGAAGGCTTCGCCGAAGCCGGCGGCGCGGGCTTCGAAGAAGGGGACGAGTTCTTCAGGGGTTACCGGGCGGACAAGGTGTGTCATCAGAAGGATGCATGGTAGTGGCCCGGGCCGCTTCGTTCCCGCGGCCGCCCACGAAGCGGCAGAAGAGGTCGCCGTTCACCATCCAGGTATCGAGGGTGATCTCCGACTCCGGGAAGAGGCCGGCGAGCCAGCGGCGTTCGGCTTCGCAGATGCCGGGATTGCGGCGGGCTACTTCGAAGACGGCGCAGTTGTAGACGCGGTATTCGGGGGAATCGCCGTGGAGGCGAGCTTCGCATTCGTGGCCGAACTCCGTCATGAGGTCCTCGAGGCGTTCGACCCGGGCCTTCACGGGAGTCTGCTGGACACCGCCATCGAGCGGGTAGTCGGTGAAGGAACCTTCGATTTCATCGAGGACGCGCTGGTAGGCCGGGGCGTCCTGTTCCTTCAGGCGATCGAGGACGCCGATGAGGATCTGTTCGGAGGCGGAAGGGAAGAGGCTGCGGCCGAGACGAGTGAGCCGGTAGATGTGGCGCGGACGGCCAACAGAGCCGCGGTGGGTGATGTACTCCACGAGGCCATCGGCGAGGAGGCCACGCAGATGCAGCCGGATGGCACCCGGAGAGAGGTAGAGCGACTCGCCGATTTCCGAGGCTGACGCCCCGGGGTTCCGGCAGAGTTCAAGCAGAATCTCCCGTCGGCCTTCGGAAATGAGGTCGATACCGGCCGGTGGGCGGTGCCTGTTCCTGTGCCGGGGGAGCGCTCCTTTGTGAGCATTCCGCACATCGATGTGGTGAGAAGACATCGACCTTCATTCTTACGCAGCAATGCCACACGCGGGGGCGAATTCGGGCATTCTTCGGTTAAGTGAGCGTGAACGGCCGATATTCATCATTCGCTCAATCGGGAAGGGGCATCCCCAGGTGGCGATCGAAGAAGGCATCGACACGGCGCCAGCTATCTTCTGCGGCGGCGGCGTTGAATCCGACCTTCATGGGGCCCCAGGAGTTCACCTTCGCGAGGATGCCCTTGTGTTCGCTCATGAAGCTGTGGCCGGCATCGGGGTAGGTGACGATGTCGTTCGGGATGCCGAGGAGCTGGAGGTGGCGGGCGAGGCGCTCGCCGTTCTTACCGAACAAACGGTCCCGGCCGCCGAAGCCGGCGATGACCGGGCAGCAATCGGCGAGGTCGCCGGGTTCTTTCGGGACATCGCCGTAGAAGGCGGCGGCGGCGCCGAGCCGCGTCTTCGCGGCGAAGAGCAGCGCGAACCCACCACCCATGCAAAAGCCGATGACGCCGATGCGCGAGGCATCGACCTCCGGGCGGGCGGCGAGCCAGTTGCGGGCGGTTTCCAGGTAGTCGAAGGCGGGGCCATCGCCAGAGCGGAGTGATTGCATGGCGCGGAAGATGCAGAGCGGCTTGCGGCCGAAGGCGCTGTAGAGGTCGGGCGCGAGGGCGACGTAGCCGTTATCGGCGAAGCGCTGGGCTTTTTCCCGGATGTCGGTGTTCAGGCCGAAGATTTCGTGGATGACGATGACGGCGGGCCGCCGGCCCTCGACGCGGGGTGCAGCGAGCGCTCCACGCATGGTGGAGCCACGTCCGAGGTCGATGGAGACGTTTTCCATGGCGCGGGAGTGTAAAGGATTGTGATGGCGCTGGGGTTGCGGCGGCTGATCCGGAGCGGTGGTTCGGAGTAGGATTGTGACGGAAGGAACGAAGTACCGATGGCGAGCCTTTCGAACTACCTGTTCTGGACGGGGATGGTGACCGCCGGCATGGCGGCGGCGCTGTATTTCGCGTACATCGCGAGTGCCTCGTTGGCGGTGCGGCGGATGACGGCGCAGACGAACGCGGGGACGGTGACGGTTTCGACTGGGGGCGGGACGCCGAACGCCGGCATTGGCCGGCTGGCGACCACATTCACGGTGTTCACGGTCCTGTTCCTGGCGGCGTGGGTTGCGGCGAGGTGGTCGGCGACGGGTCATACGCCGCTTTCGAACCTGTACGAGTTCACGACGGCGTTCGCGTTCGCTATCGCGGTTTCGTACCTGGCGTTCGAGACAACGCAGGGGAACCGGCGGTTTGGCGTGCTCGCGCTGCCGATTGTGGTGGCGATGCTGTTCATCGCTTCGTTGTTCCCGAACGAGATTACGCCGCTCATCCCGGCGCTCCAGAACGGGCCGCTGCTCACTATCCACGTGAGCGTGATCATGCTTTCGTATGCGGTGCTGACGGTGGCGTTCGTTGGCGCGGCGGTGTACCTGGCGCAGGGGGGAGAGGGCCGGCGCTGGAGCGCGTTGCCTTCGGCGGAGGCGGCCGGCGACCTGGCTCACAAGGCGGTGATGGTCGGGTTCCCGTTGCTGGGGCTGGGGATTGCGCTTGGCGCGTGGTGGGCGAACAGCGCGTGGGGCCGGTATTGGGGCTGGGACCCGAAGGAGACAAGCGCGCTGGTGACGTGGCTGAGCATTGTGGCGTACTTCCACGCGCGGGCGGGCAATGGTTCGGTGGCGGGCGCGCCCGGCATCCGGCGGATTGTGCCGGAGAAGGTGCGGCGGGGATGGCGGCCGGACCCGATGTGG
>CALFYR010000408.1 GCA_937954195.1 uncultured Dehalococcoidia bacterium | reverse complement strand
TCGATTGTCGGGCACGCGGCGCCCGCGGTGGTGATGCTGGCTGATGCCGGGTGGTTCGAGCGCGGCTTCCTGCCGGTCGCGGTACGGCACCCGGGGACTGGGGACTGGGGACTGGGGACTGGGGACTGGGGTTAGACGTTGGTGGGTTCGAGGGCTGGTACGGGTGGTTCGGTGCCGAGGATGCCTTTTTGGGCGAGGGTTTGGATTTCTTCGGTGGTGAGGCCGAGTTCGCGGTGGATGATGTTGGTGGTGTGTTCGCCGAGGAGTGGTGCGCGTTGGATTTCGACTTCGGATTGGGAGAGGTGGATGGGTGGAGCGAGGAGTTGGAATTCGCCGGAGTAGGGGTGTTGGATGGTGCGGATCATGTTTCGGGATTGGAGGTGGTGGTTGGTGAGGATGTCATCGGAATCGAAGGTGGCGGAGCAGGGGACGCCGTGGGCGGCGAGGTGTTCCATGGCTTCGAATTTGGTGCGTTGGCGTGTCCAGGTGGCGATGTGTTCCCAGAGTTCGTCGCCGTTTTGGTGGCGGTCGCGGGTGGTGGCGAATTTGGGGTCGGCGGCGAGTTCGGGCATATCGATGGCGGTGCAGAGTGCATCCCACATGCGGGAGGTGACGACCATGATGTAGAGGTAGTCGTTGGGGCCGCCGGGTTTGCAGGGGTAGAGGTCGGTGGGGACGACGGTGCGGTTGCCGCGGCGGGTGATGGGTGAGCCGCGCCATTCGCGCTGGGACATGGGTTCGCGCATGAAGTTGGCGATGATTTCTTGCATGGCGATTTCGACGATTTGGCCTTTGCCGGTTCGGAGGCGCTGGACGTAGGCGGAGACGATGCCGAGTGCGGCGTGGACGCCGGAGCCGGTATCGCCGAAGGTGGCACCGGGGCGGGTTGGTGGGCCATCGGGTTCGCCGGTGACGGAGAAGGCGCCGCCGGCGGCCTGGGCGACCATATCGAAGCATTTGAACTGGGAGTAGGGGCCGGAGGTGCCGAAGCCTTTGATGGTGGCGTAGATGATGGCGGGGTTGTGGGCCTGGAGGGTTTCGTAGCCGAGGCCGAGTTTTTCCATGGTGCCGAGGGAGAAGTTTTCGACGACGACATCGAATTTGGGGACGAGGCGGAGGAAGAGGTCGCGGCCTTCGGGGGTATCGAGGGCGATGGCGCAGGACTGTTTGTTGTTGTTGAAGGACATGAAGTAGTAGGAATCTTTGCCGCGGATGCCTGCGATCCAGCGGCCGGGGTCGCCGACATCGGGGCGTTCGACTTTGACGACTTCGGCGCCGAGCCAGGCGAGGTATTGGGTGCAGGTGGTGCCCGCTTCGTATTGGGTGAGGTCGAGGACCTTGACGCCGTCGAGTGCTGGCATGGTGAGACTCCTGGCCGGGAATTGGGGCGGAGTTTACGCCGATTTGGGAGGATGGTGGCACGGGTTAACCGGGAGGGTGCGTGGGGCGTTTCGATAGCGGCTGGAGGTGAAGGCGATGGCTAAGCGCATTCGGGTGGTGGAGTGGGATGCGGGGTGGCCGGGGGTGTTCGAAGCGGAGGCTGCGCGGCTGCGGGCGGCGTGCGGGCCGGGGCTGGTGGCGATTGAGCATGTGGGGAGTACGAGTGTGCCGGGGCTGCCGGCGAAGCCGGTTATCGACATGGTGGTGCTGGTGGCGGATTACGAGGCGGGCGAGGCGTTCGTGGAGCCGATCCGGTCGCTGGGGTACGTGCATAAGGGGGTGAATGGGATTCCGGGGCGGCGGTACTTCGACCTGGCGAACCCGACGCCGGGGGAACTCGACCTGTTCCATATCCATATGTACCCGGTGGGGCATGAGGACGCGAAGCGGGTGGTGGCGTTCCGGGACTACCTGCGGGCGAACCCGGCGGCCGTTGAACGGTATGCAGCCCGGAAGCGAGAGCTGGCGGCGAAGTATCCGGAGGACATTCTGCTGTACACGGGCGGGAAGTCGGTGGTGATCCGGGGGATTTACCGGGCGATGGAAGGGCGTGGGGCGGAACCGCTGGTGGTGACGGAGTACGACCCGGCGTGGGCGGCGGAGTTCGAGGCGGCAGCGGCGCGAATCCGGGAGGGGGTGGGCGGAGGGTTGCTGGATGTGGAGCACATTGGGAGCACTTCGGTGCCGGGGCTGGCGGCAAAGCCGATCCTGGACATCATGCCGGTGGTGGGGGATTTCGATGAGGCGCGGGCGCTGGTGGTGAAGTTCGAGGAGCTGGGGTACTGGTATTTCGGGGAGAACGGGATCCCGCGGCGGCACTATTTCGCGCGGGAGGATGAGAGTGGACGCGTGGTGGAGCATGTGCATGTGCTGGAGGATTCGAGCCTGGAGGCGAAGAAGCACCGGATGTTCCGGGATTACCTGCGTGCGAATGCGTCGGCGCGGGAGCGTTACGCGGCGTTGAAGGTGCGGTTGGCGCAGGAGGTCGCGGGGGACCGGCTGGCGTATGTGGATGGGAAGACGGAGTTGGTGGTGGCGTTATTGCGGGAGGCTGGTTGGGAGGGGGAGGTGCCGGTGGCGTGAGAGAAGTGGAAAGGTGAAAGGTTAAAGGGGAAAGTTGGGCGCTGGGCGCTGGGCGCTGGGCGCTGGTGAGGGTGTGGTTGGGGTGATGGAGTGGTGGGTTTTGGGTTGGGGGTGGTGGGTGTGTAGTCGTTGGTGTGGGGCGTTGGGTGTGGTGGCCCTCGCCGGGCCTCCGCGCCCACGGAGGGGCGCGACTACACCGGACGCGCCCACGGAGGGGCGCGACTACAGGTGGGGCGCGGGGTGCTTCGCACGGTGCGCGGCGGCTTTGGTGGGGTGTGCTAACATCGGCGGCAGTGTTACCCGACGACGGAGAGTGCCACCAACGGTGGCCTGGTGATCGCGTCGCTGAGAGTGCGGAAACCCCGTGATTCTGCTGGCTATCGCGATCATTGTTGTCCTCATCGCCGTGAATGCGCTGTACGTGGCGGCCGAATTCGCCGCTGTTAGCGTCCGGCGGTCGCGTGTCCAGCAATTGGCGCGGGACGGGAACCCATTCGCGCGAACGTTGCTGCCCATCCTCAATACGCCGGTCCTGCTGGACCGCTACATCGCCGCCTGCCAGGTGGGCATCACGATTTCGAGCATTGTGCTGGGCGCGTATGGGCAGGCGACGTTGCCCGCGTACCTGGAGCCGCTGTTCGAAGACCTGGGCGGGATGCGGGAGGCGGCGGCGCAGTCGGTTTCCGCACTGGTGATCCTGGTGGGGCTCACGATCATCCAGGTGGTCCTGGGCGAGCTCGTGCCGAAGTCGCTGGCGTTGCAGTACCCGACCCAATCGGCGTTGTACACAGCCCTGCCCATGCGGTGGTCGCTGGCGGCGTTGCGATGGCTGATCGTGGTGCTGAACGGGAGTGGAACGTTGATCCTTCGGCTGCTGGGTTCGCCGGCGCCTACCCATGTGCATACGCATTCGCCCGACGAGATTGAGCTGCTGATTGTCCAGAGTTCCGATGGCGGACTGCTGAACCCGGACGAGCGCGTGCGCCTGAGGCGGGCGCTCAAGCTGGGTTCGAAGACGGCACATGACGTGATGATTCCGCGGAACCGGGTGATGGCCATCGACGTGGAAACGCCCGCTGATGAACTCCTGGCGATCGTCGGGGGTAGCCCGTACACGCGGATGCCGGTGTACCGGGAGACGACGGACAACGTGATCGGCCTGCTTCACACGAAGGACCTGGTGGCGAGCTACCTGGAGACTGGTGAGCCGCGCACGGTTGAACAGCTGATCCGGCCGATCCTTTCGGTGCCGGAGATGGTGGCGGTGGACCGGGTACTCGCGACCTTCCGGACGCGCAAAGCGCAGCAGGCCATTGTGGTCGATGAGTACGGCGGGGTGGCCGGGCTGGTGACGCTCGAGGACGTGCTGGCCGAAGTGTTCGGTGACTTTGGTGACGAGTTCAAGGCGCAGGTCGAATCCATGGAGACGCTCGAAGACGGGCGCCTCCGAATCCAGGGATCAGTGCCATCGGACGAGGTTGGCGCGCTGTTGGGCATCGAATTTGGGGGGCACGCGGATACGATCGGCGGCCGCGTGGTGGAGGTCCTCGGGTTCCTGCCTTCGGGCGGCGAGGTTGTGGAGGTCGACGGGGTTGCGATGGAGGTGGAGGAGGTAGAGCACCTCGCGGTGAAGACCCTGCTGGTGACGCCGCCGGCCGAGGAGGAGGACGAGGATGAGTAACGCATTGCCGTTCATCATCATCGCGGTCCTCATCCTGCTGAACGGCCTGTTCGTGGCAGCCGAGTTCGCGATCGCGGGCGCATCGCGGGCGAACATCGCCGCGCGGGCGGCAGCGGGGAACCGAGTGGCGCGGGCCGTGGACGACATCTTGAGCAACCCGCAGAACCAGGACCGGTACATCGCGACGGCACAGCTGGGGATCACGTTCGCAACGCTCGGGCTCGGCATGTACGGCGAGCACGAACTGGCGGTGATGATCTACGACGCATCGCACGGGGCATCATGGCTCGATTGGGCTGCCTCCCACCTCGTGGCGAGCATCGCCGCGATCGTGATCATGACGTACTTCCACGTGGTGGTTGGCGAGATGGTGCCGAAAGCGCTGGCGCTTCAGCGGGCGGAACAGACGGCGGTGGCGGTGACGCCGGCGATGCTCTGGATCAAGCGGATCATGTTTCCGCTGGTTGTGCTTCTGAACGGCACGGGCAACACCATCCTGAAGCTGATTGGTGTGCGGCGGGAAACGACAAGCGAGCAGTTCTACACCCCGGAAGAGCTCCAGTTCATCGTGCGCGAGAGTGGCGAGAGCGGCCTGCTGGTGGACGAATCGGCGCGGATGCTGCATGAGCTCTTCGAGTTCGGCGAACTGCACGCGCGCGACGCGATGGTGCCGCGAGTGCAGGTGCGCGGGATACCGGTGGGAGCGACGAACATCGAGATGCGGGAGATCCTCCGGGAAGAGGCGCACACGCGTTACCCGGTGTTCGAACGGGACCTCGACCACATCGTCGGGACACTGCACGTGAAGGACCTGCTGCGGATTATCCGGCGACGGGGGCCGTTGACGAAGAACGACGCCCGGCCGGTGCCATTCCTGCCAGAGACTTCGAAGCTGGACGTGGTGATGGATGCGATGCGCAAGTCCCGAGCGCAAATGGTGGTGGTGCTGGACGAGCAAGGCGGGACCGCCGGCATTGTGACGATCGAGGACTTGTTCGACGAGATCATCGGTGAGTTCGACAACGAGCCCGGCCCTTCGGACATTGGCCTGAACGAGGACCCGGGCATGTTCCGCGTGGAAGGAACCACCCGGCTGGATGAAGTCGGCGAGCATTTCGGGCTGGACCTGGAGCACGAAGAAGTGGAGACCGTCAGCGGCCTTGTGTTGGCGTTGCTCGACCGGCCAGCC
>CALFYR010000407.1 GCA_937954195.1 uncultured Dehalococcoidia bacterium | reverse complement strand
CAATCGTCCCGACGTTTACGTGCGGCTTCGTCCTCTCAAATTTCGCCTTCGCCATTGTCCTGGTCCTTTCCGGTTCTCTCGTACTTAGCTGGCCGACTGCTTCGTGAGCGTTGCCGCCACGTTCTTGGGCACTTCTTCGTAGTGGTCGAACTCCATGCTGTAGGAAGCCCGGCCCTGGGTAATGGATCGGAGTTCGGTTGAGTAACCGAACGTTTCGGCGAGCGGAACCATCGAGTGCACGATCTGCGTGTTACCCACAGCTTCCGTGCCCATGATCATCCCGCGCCGGGAGTTGATATCGCCCACCACCGCACCGAAGTAGTCTTCGGGGCAGCGGACTTCAACCTTCATGATGGGCTCGAGGATGACGGGGCCGGCCCTGCGGACGGCTTCCTTCACACCGATCGAGCCGGCGTTCTTGAACGCCATTTCCGATGAGTCGACGGCATGGAACGAGCCATCGACGAGGCTGACCTTCACATCGAGGACGGGGTACCCGGCAAGGACGCCACCCTGGAGTGCTTCCTTGGCGCCCTGGCCGACCGCCGGGATGTACTCCTTGGGGACGGAACCACCAACGATCTTGTTCTCAAAGACAAAGCCGCTACCACGCTCCAGCGGCTCGATTTCGAGTTCGACGACACCGTACTGACCGCGACCACCGGACTGGCGGACGAAGCGGCCCTCGGCGCGCGCGGGCTTCGTGATGGCTTCGCGGTAGGACACCTGGGGGCGACCCACATTGGCCTCGACCTTATGTTCGCGCTTCATGCGGTCCACGATGACTTCGAGGTGAAGTTCGCCCATGCCGGAGATGAGGGTCTGACCGGCTTCTTCATCGAAGGTCCAGTGGAAGGTCGGGTCTTCCTCGGACATCTTCGAGAGCGAGGTGGCCAGCTTGTCCTGGTCTTCCTTGCTCTTCGGTTCGAGCGCGACGCGGATGACGGGCTCGGGGAACGTGATGTTCTCGAGGATGACCGGCTTGTCCTGCGCGCACAGGGTGTCGCCGGTGAAGGTCTGCTTCAGGCCAACGGCGGCGGCGATTCCGCCGGCTCCAACCTCGGGAATCTCTTCCCGCTGGTTGGCGTGCATCAGGAGGAGGCGGCCGATGCGCTCGCGCTCATCCTTGGTGGAGTTGTAGATGTTCTCGCCGGCCTTGAGCACACCGCTGTAGACGCGGACGTAGGCAAGGCGGCCGACGTAGGGGTCCGTGACGATCTTGAAGGCGATGGCGCTCAGGGGCTCGGAATCGTCGGCCTTGCGCTCGACTTCGTCGCCGCTCTTGGGGTCGGTACCGTTCACCGGCGGGATGTCGATCGGGCTCGGCAGGTAATCGACGACGGCATC
>CALFYR010000406.1 GCA_937954195.1 uncultured Dehalococcoidia bacterium | reverse complement strand
CCACAGGTTCCGTGTCAGCGTGAACGCGGCGATGCTCGAACAGTAAAACAGGCACGCCCACATCATCCACGGCCCCACCCGCGGCCGCGTCGAGGTCGCCGCCACGACCGCGCCACCGAGCAGCGAACCGATGCCCACCGCCGCCGCCAGGTAGCCGTACCCGTTCTCGTCCGAACCCAGCACATCCTTCGCGAACACGGGCAGGAAGGTCACATACGGGTACACCAGCACGCTCGGCAGGATCGCCATCGTCACGATCAGCGACATCCGCCGGTCCCGCGCCACATAACGAAGCCCGCCCGCCACGCTCCGGAACATCCCCTCGCGATTATCGGTCAGCTCCGGCTCCGAACGCGCCAACCGCGAGGTGAGCAACACCGAGAGGAACAGGCATCCAGCCTGCACCTCGAACGTCCCTTCCGTCCCGATCAGGCCGATCAGCGCGCCTCCGATGGCCGGCCCAATGACCCGCATCGCATTCCCGCCGAGCGAGTTCAGCGCCACCGCGTTCGTCATCTCGTCCGGCCCCACCGTGTCGAAGACCAGCAGGCTTCGGATCGGGCTCGCCAGCGCCTCCACAATCCCGGCAGCCGCCGCGAGGATGTACACCATCCAGATCTCGATCGTCCCGGTTGCCACCAGCACAGCCAGCAGCGCCGCGATGCTCGCGCTCACCGAGGTGTAGATCATCAGCTGCTTGCGCCGTTCGAACCGCCCCGCGATGTAGCCCCCAAACGGGGAAAGCAGCACCAGGAACGCCCCCCGCAACAACGCCACCACCGCCAGGTTCGTCGCCGAACCCCCGAGGTCGTTCACTACGAGCCAGCCCTGGCCGATCATCTGGACCCACGAGCCAATCTGCAGCGCCATCGTGGATGCCAGCAGGATTCGGAAGTCCCGGTGTCGCAGCGAGGCGAGGGGACGGCCGGGCGCGGTCAGTCCGCCACCGCGGAGCTTCCCCGGACCAGATCCCAGCGCAGTTGAGGCCAACGAGGTCGTCCCTGGGGTGCAGGAGCACCCGATAGTTCGACCGTACACAACCACCTTCAAACGAGCGAGCCTTCCACCCCTTACCCGCACTCCCCCCACACCCTGCTACGATCTCCCAATCTTCGGAGGTCCTCATGACTGATCCCGGCGCGAAAGCGCTCGCCTTCTTCAACGACCGCTACCACATCGACCCCGCCGTCATGTCCTCGCTCCTCTCCATCGCCCTCAGCCGCGGCGGCGACTTTGCTGAACTCTTCTTCGAACACCGCACCAACAGTGCCATCCAGTGGGAAGACCAGCGCGTCAAATCGGCATCCCGCAACGTTTCCCAGGGCGTCGGCATCCGCGTCGTTAAGGGCGATGCCATCGGCTACGCCTACACCGAATCCCTGGACCTTGAGGCTATGCGCCGCGCCGCCGAAACTGCCTCCCGCATCGGCACCGCCGATGAGCGGCCCGTCCCCATGGATGCCACGCCCTACCTCAAGGGCGAAGACTCGTTCTACCGGTTCGATGAGCCCCTTACCGACGCGCCCGCCGCGGCAAAGGTCGCTCTCCTCGAGCGCGCCGACATCGCCGCCCGCGCCTACGACAACAGCATCGCCCGCCTCGATGCCAGCATCGGCGACGAGATGAAGTACATCATGGTCGCCCGCAGCGATGGCAAGGTTGTCGGCGA
>CALFYR010000405.1 GCA_937954195.1 uncultured Dehalococcoidia bacterium | reverse complement strand
GCTCATCACTCGCTAGCGTACGGGAAACGCGCGAAGGGAAAAGCGCGACAACCTTTACGTTCGTGGCCGTCTTTCGTCGCATCCCTAGCGTGACCAGATGGTTCGCGCGCACCACGATGATTCGAATGGCCGATACCGCCGACGACTATCGAACTGCCGTGCTGAGTCCGCATGCGCTCGGCGAGATGGCCCGACGCGGGATATCCGAGATGGACGTCAGAGGCGTCCTGGCAAATCCTCCTCGACAGGAGCAGGTCCGACCTGGGCGGCTGGTCTTATCCGCCCTGCAGACTGCCGATGCGCGCCGTTACGTTCTTCGCGTCTTTTTGGACATCGACCGCCACCCGCCAGTCGTCGTGACCGCTTACCGATCGAGTAAGATCTCAAAGTATTGGAGCATGCCGTGAGGATTACCTACGATCCGAAGACAGATACGTTGACCGTCGTCCTCAAGGAGTCGCCGGTCGCTGAGAGCGACGAAGACAAGCCGGGGGTCGTTCTGGACTTCGACGCGAACGGAGACGTCGTCGCGTTTGAGATCCTTGATGCGTCCCGCCGCGTCACCGATCCGCGCAACGTCGAATTCACTGCCGTCGCGTAGCCACCACCCGGTGCGCCGCGCTCTCCGCCGCGTCGTCCAGCGGCGCCAGCTCCACGCCCTCCCCGTACCGCCGCCGCAACCCCCTCAGGATCAGTTCGTCCGCAATCGCCGGGTTCTTCGGCAGCAGGCTTCCATGCAGGTACGTGCCAATCGCGTTTTTGTACCGCGCGCCCTCGCCGCCATCCTCCGCGTTATTCCCGAACCCCTTTCGCACCTTCCCGAACGGCTCCACCCCCGCCGCCAGGTACGTGCGCCCACCGTGGTTCTCGAAACCAACCACCTCGCCGAGCGGCGTCTCCATCACCACGTCCCCAATGCACCGGTCGGCGATAGGCCCCGGGTGCCGTGTCTCCAGGTCGAATACCCCGATCCCCGGGATGATCCCGCCCTCGTGGTCCACATACCGGTGACCAAAAAGCTGAAACCCCCCGCACACCGCGAGTACCGGGAGCCCGTCCTCCACCGCCTCCCGTATCCCCGGCCCCCGATCCACCAGGTCCTCCGCTATCCGTCGCTGCTCCCGGTCCTGCCCGCCCCCGATCAGGATCAGGTCGAACTCCGCCGGGTCGAACGGGTCCCCCACCGAAACCTCGGTCAGCGCGAAGCCGATGCCCCGCGCCTCGCACCGGTACTTCAACGCGATCACGTTCCCGCGGTCGCCGTAGATGTTCATCACGTCCGGATACAGGTGCGCTACCCGCAGTTCCATCCCACCACTTCACCCCATCGGCGGAGAAAAGGAAAGCCCGCACTCCAATGGAATGCGGGCTCATCCGTTCCTGGTCGCTCGCCGGTTAGCGCTTCCGCTTTGCCGGCATCAACATCGTGCCGCCCAGCGCCACCGCCATCGCGGCCCCGATGACGCCCGCCGCCAGCATCACTTCCGGGCTATCGACCGCCGTTCCGCTCCCGGTATCCGGTGGCAGCGGCGACTTCACGTCCTCGCCCGGTTCGTCCAGTTCGAGCGGCTGGTCGCCTTCGGGCTCATCCTGCGGCTCGTCGCCCGGCTCGTCCTGCGGCTCATCGCCGGGCTCATCCTGCGGCTCGTCACCGGGCTCGTCCTGGGGTTCGGCGCCCGGCTCGTCCTGTGGCTCGTCACCGGGGTCGTCCTGTGGCTCGTCACCGGGCTCATCCTGCGGCTCGTCACCGGGGTCGGTCTGCGGCTCATCGGGCCGTTCGTCCTCAACCTGTGGCACATCCGGCGGCTCCGGGTTCTCCGGCTCCTCAAGCACAACCGGCTCGCCCTCGCCCTCGTCCGGTCGATCCGGCTCTTCGCCCGTCTCCATCGGGCGCCCGAAATACACGTTGTCCCATTCGGCGAACATTGGATCCGGGTTTTCTTCGCTGGGGATCGGGTGGGGCTGCTTCAGTACCAGAACCGCCAGCGCCGATTCCGCGTCCGATGGTGCGATCATCCCGTAGGAAAGGGTCGAGCTGTTGCCTGTTGAGCCGCCCATCGTGCTCGAAAGAGCGACCCCGCTGCAGTCCTCGCTGGCGTACCAGAACGTCGCAAGGCTCCCTTGCGGCTTCCGGTCCTGGCCCGGCTCGATGAACAGATCTGCCTTGAAGAAGAGTTCCTGGTCACCGGTGATATCCACGCACTGCGAGACAGCCGCCGGGAGTGGCACCTCAGAGAACGAATCGTTCGTCACCAGCAAACGCCCGCCCTCGTTCTCATAGGTTGAATTGGCTCCCGGGTGAAGGTCCCACATGGAAACGTCGAACGAGAAGTCCCCGTTCACGAGGTAGTTGCCCTCGGCCGCCCCGGCCCCAA
>CALFYR010000404.1 GCA_937954195.1 uncultured Dehalococcoidia bacterium | reverse complement strand
CGAGCGCCACAATGTAGTGGTCGAGGGTGTGACCAGTCTCTTCGCCCTCGTGGATGTCGAACTTGAAGGTCTTCGCGCCCGATTGAACCAGGCCAATGCCGCCGGACTTCTCGGTTTCCCACGCGAGGAAGTGATAATCCTCTTTGATCTTGCCGTCGTAGTCCTCTTCGGCCACCTGGATTTTGTGGAAGATCTCGTGGCCGTAGTCCTGGGTGATGCCGATCGTCTTGAAGAACGGCAAGAGGGCCAGCCAGTTCGCCATCAGGATGAAGAGGAAGAAGGTCGCGATGACCATGAAGAACTTTCGGCCGTTCTTCTCACCGGCGATCTCTTCGACCTGGTTCACCAGGAATTCAATGACGCCTTCGATAAAGTTCTGCGCGCCACCGGGGATGAGTTTCATACCCCGGGTAAGCAGCACGGCGGTGACGATCATCACGATCATCGTGAGCCAAGAAGCCATCAACGTGCTGGTTATGGTGAGAGGGCCAACGGTCCAAAGTTCGTCACCGGGGATAACGATGTGAGGTTCGGGGCCCCTGGCAACAAAAAAGCCAACCGCAATGGCTGCCAGGACGAGGACACCGATGATGAGGCCCTTCAAATCAGCTCTTCTCCCGGGGCTCGTCTCCGAGCCGTCGTATGAATGGCGAGAGCATGCGGTAGCCGCCTAAGAGCGCGACGGCGAGGCCAAGCATGATCCCCAATAGCGTGAATGTGGGCTCAAGGCCGGTCTTCTCATCGGCCCACAGGCCAATGAATACCCCCAGGAGGAGCGCAGTGGCGAAAAACCACCCAGCGCCGAGCAGCGAGGCGGTTGGACCCAACCAGCTGCTCACGCACGCCTCCCCCGGGCGTCCGGACTCCAGACCCTGCGCATCATAGGCCGATTGTGAATGAATGCGCAAGCGGGGGTTTCCCCTGACTTTCGAACCTCACAGAGATTCAATTTGGAACCTATCCTAAGCGCCTAACGCTTGTCGAAGTCGTCCAGGTCCAACCCTTCGATGAAGTCCTTGAACGCACCCAACTTCTCCAGCTCCGCCGGGTCCACGGGCCGCTTCGCCTCGCTGGCAACGCCTTCCACGCCCTCACCATCTTCGTCGAGGAGCACGCCCGCGCGGTCGAGGACTGAGTCTTCCGCGTAGATCGGGGCATCCACGCGCACGGCCAGGGCAATCGCATCCGATGGCCGGCTATCGACTTCGACGGTCTCGCCGTTCACATCGAGGATGATGCGTGCGAAGAAGGTGTCGTTCGAAAGGTCGCTCACGACGATGTAGGCAACACGCCCGCCCAGCTGCTCAATGAGATTCCGAAGGAGGTCGTGGGTGAGCGGTCGCGCCACCGCCACATCCTGCAGGCGCACCGCGATCGCGTCGGCCTCTGCCGGGCCGATCCAGATAGGAAGATACCGGTCGGTATCTTTCTCGCGCAGGATCACGACCCGCTGATAATTCATCAGGCTCAGCCGGATGCTTTCGATGCTCAGCTCTTTCACAACGAACCTCCCCGGCAAACCGCCCCTACCGTCTCGATGATAGGTTCGCCCGGATCGGCCAGTCAACGAGCATCACAGGGTGGCGACCCTTCGCGCGGGCCGTTCGTGCCGCGGAGTGCGGAAATTCGCAACGGCGGCGATGCCGATGAGCATCGCCACGAGGGCGATCACGGGAGTCACCCCAACCAGGTCGCTCAGGCCGCCGGCGGCAAGAACCGGCACGGAACTCGCGATCGCCGCAAGTGCCCCCTGCGTTGCCCCGACACGTCCCCGCAGGTGAAGCGGTACTCGGTCATCGATGACTGTTTGCCCCGCGACCGAGACGAGTGCGTACGAGAACCCCAACGGAAACACCACGATCATCGCAACCACGCCGCCGCCATCGAAACTGCCGATGTCCACGCTGTTCAGCCAGCTGAAGATCCCAAACCCGCCAAGGAAGTCCGCTTCCTCGTTCACGAACGCGAGCAGGGCGAGACAAACAACGAACGTGACAAAACCAACGCTGCTGAGCACGGCATGCGGGACGCGACGAGCCAGGAACCCGGCGATGCGCAGGCCGAACACCACCCCCAGCGCAGCCGGGGTGAGTATCAACGCGCCGAGGTCGACGGGGAGCCCAAGCGTGTCGGTGATGTACAGGGGAATGAGGCCGCCAAGAATGATGAGCGTGGTGGAGATGAGCGTGAGTTCTATGGCAGCGTGCATGACTTGCCGGTCCGCGCGCATGGCTCGCCAGCCGGCGAGCCACCAGGCTCCCCGCGGCTCGCCGCCAATCTCGATCCGGGTGGGGGACTTTGTCCGGCCGATGAACAAGGCCTGGGCCCCTGCCACAACGAACAGCGCGGCACACACGGCAAACAGCGCCCGCTCG
>CALFYR010000403.1 GCA_937954195.1 uncultured Dehalococcoidia bacterium | reverse complement strand
TCCGAGCTCGATGCGGCACTCGCCGTGGTGCCCGAGGGCGCCGCCGAAGCCGCAGGCGGTCACTAGCCGCCCACGTAAGATGTGGGTGTGACTTCGCCGATGACCTTCCAGAGTGACCCGGCTCAACCGCCGGCCCCCGGTACGATCTTCGCCGAAGTCGCCGTGAACGCCGGCCAACCGGCGCGCACGCCATTTACGTACTCCGTGGCCGAAGGGTCAGTGGTGAAGCCAGGCCAGGCGGTGTTCGTCCCGTTCGGGCCGAAGATCCTGCAGGGCATCGTCATTCGCCTGAACGAGCAGACCGACCTCCAGGCGGTGCGCCCGATTGCCTCGGTCGCCGATCCCGAACCGCTCCTGTCACCGGCCCACCTCGAACTCGCTCAATGGATGGCGAACGAATACCTGGCCCCGCTCTGGGATTGCATAGCCTGCTGCCTTCCTTCGGGATACGGTCAGAAACCCGTGACGATGGTGTCTCCCGTCGATGTCCCGCCCCTGCTGCCCGTCTACCCGAAGGACCAGAAGATCCTGCAGTACATCGCCGAGCACGGCCGCGTCACCGTCGAAGCACTGCGTGAGGCCATTGGCCAGGTCTCGCTCACGACGCTGCAGCGCCTCCAGGATGAAGGGCATCTCACGGTCGCCCAGGGCCTTGCCCGGCCATCCGGCAGGCCGCGGTTCGAACGGCGCATCCAGCTCAGCATCGAACCAGCTGAAGCGCGACGCATTGCCGAAACCCTGGCCGAAGGATCACCTCGCTCCGTCGAGGCCCGGATCCTGGACCACCTCTCCCGCATCCCGGATTCGACGCTCACCGAAGTCCGCGACCTCGGAGCCACGCCGAAGCACCTCGCCCACCTCGAAGAGCAGGGCTACCTCCACCAGGTCGAAGTCCAGTTGGAGCGCGACCCGCTCGCCGGATTCGATTTCACGCCCCGTCCACGTCCAACCCTGAGCCCCGAACAGGCCGCCGCCGCGGAAGCAGCGTGGTCCGGCGGCACAACACTTCTTCACGGCATTACGGGCTCGGGCAAGACGGAGGTGTACCTGGACCTCGTCGAACGGGCATTGGGAGAAGGCGGAAGCGCCATCGTCCTCGTCCCCGAAATCGCGCTCACGCCACAGGCGATTCGCCGCTATGGCGAGCGGTTCGGCGCCACGCTCGCCGTCATCCACTCCCAGCTCTCCACCGGCGAACTCTTCGACCAGTGGTTCCGCATCCAGCGCGGCGATGCCCGGCTCATCGTCGGCTCACGGAGCGCCGTTTTCGCACCCGCACAGGACCTGAAGCTCATCGTCCTCGATGAAGAGCATGAGTGGAGCTACAAGCAGGCCGACCCGCAGCCCCGCTATCACGCCCGTGCCGTCGCCGAGAAGCTCGCTGCCAGCACCGGCGCTCGCGTCGTGCTCGGCAGCGCGACGCCGGACCTGGTGACCTACCACCGCAGCGAAACCGGCGGCATCCGCCGGGTCGAACTCCATGGACGGCTCGCCCCAGCGACCGATGGCTCCGTCTCTGAAGGCGCGCTGCCCACCGTCACGGTGGTCGACATGCGCGAAGAATTGCACCAGGGCAACCGCAGCGTGTTCAGCCGGCCGCTGAAACGCGCGCTCAACCAGGCGCTGAAAGCCGGGGAGCAATCCATCCTCTTCGTGAACCGTCGCGGATCCGCCCGCTTCGTTCTCTGCAGGGATTGCGGCTACCTGCCGCTCTGTCCCTCGTGCGAAGTCTCGATGAGCCTCGACCAGTCGTCGCCGATTCACCCGGTGCTCAGGTGCCACCACTGTGGCCGCTCGCGCCGCCTCGAAGACCGCTGCCCGAAATGCGACAGCGCGAAGTACCGGCCCTTCGGGGTCGGAACGCAGCGCATCGAGCAGGAGGCGCGCGCCCAGTTTCCGGGGGCACGGGTGGCCCGCTGGGATAGCGACGTCTCCCGCCAGAAAGGCAGCCACGAGCGCATGGTGCGGGCGCTGGAAGAACGCCAGATCGACATCCTTGTGGGCACCCAGATGCTGGCGAAGGGCCTGGACCTCCCCGAAATGACCGTCGTCGGGGTGGTGGATGCCGACGTTGGCCTCAGCCTTCCCGACTATCACGCGCAGGAGCGGACGTTCCAGCTCCTATCGCAGGTCGCCGGCCGTGCGTGCCGGCGCGACAAGCCGGGATGGATGTACTTCCAGACGTATGACCCAAAA
>CALFYR010000402.1 GCA_937954195.1 uncultured Dehalococcoidia bacterium | reverse complement strand
CTCGGGACGGCCCTCCACTTCCAGCTGCTCTGGGAAGACTTCGCCCGGCCCGAAAACCCGTGGCTCAACATGTTCATCCTGGGCGGCTTCTTCACGGCGGCGCTCTATGCCGTTTGGGTTCTCATCACGTATGTCGTGCTGGTCCAGGTGAGCAAAGCGAGCGTCGATCTGCAGTCGATGTTCCGGACGATGGGGTATGCGGCGTGGCCGCTGGCGCTCAACATTTTCATCCTCATCCCCATCCTCTGGCCCGTGTTCGCGATCGGATCGCTGGTGCTCTTGTTCGTGATGGCCATCTACGCGGTGCAGTCGGTCACGAATGCCGAATCGACGCAGGTGGTGATCGCGAACCTCGCGGGCATGGCGGTGTTCGTGCTCGTGCTCAGCATCATCGCCTTCTCGAGCGATACCACGCGCATTGGCGCGGGCGTCTTCGCCCTCCTGTTCGAACCGATCAGTTAGCCACGGTACGCACAGTCCTTCGGAGGCCAGCCCGGTACACGGGCTGGCCTTCTTTGCGTTTCGCACGCTCCGCCGAACGTGTGATGGCTGGATGACGCCGATCGAGTACGCTCGCTCGCCATGGAACGGGATTACGAAGCCGTCGCACGCCGGAATGAACGGCTCTACTACGCCTTCGTGTTCCTCATGGAGTTCGGGTTCTGGATCGGTATCTGGATCAAGTACCTCACCGTCACCAGGGGCCTCGAACTCAAATACATCCTCCTGATGGACATGCCGTTCTGGCTGGTGATGGCGGCGCTGGAGGCCCCGTTCGGCGCGCTCGCCGACAAGATCGGCCACAGCCGGGTGCTGGCATTCGGGGCAGCGGTTTACGCATTGACCATCCTCGGGTTCGGGTTCACGACGAACTACTGGATGTTGTTTGCCGACTACATGCTCTGGGCGGTCGCGATGGCATGTCGGAGTGGCGCCGACCAGGCGCTTCTCTACGACTCGCTAAAGCAGGCAAACCTGGAAAGCGGGTTCGCACGGATTGCGGGCCGGGGCTTCGCCCTTTCGATATCTGCGGCAACTACCGGCATCATTCTCGGCGGCGTGCTGGCCTCGTTCACGAGCCTGGCGTTCACGGTGCAGGTCAGTTTCATCGCCCCGGTGGCCGCGTGTTTCGTCGCGCTTTCGATGGTCGAACCACACGTATTCCACGAGAAACGGAAGTACCTGGACCAGCTGCGCGATGGCGTGGGGTTTACGTGGCGAACGCGGCAGGTGCGGTACTCGGTGCTGATGGCCAGCGTGCTCATGATGGCCGGCTTCGCGCCGGTCGTGTTGGTGCAGCCGTTCCTCATCGAGCACGACGTTGCGACCGGACTGTTCGGGTTCTACCAGGCGCCGCTGCAGATCTTCGCCGTGGTGGCGGCGATTACGGCCTACCGCATCGTTGGCCGCCTCGGCCGGCCGAAGGTCATCGCGCTGGCGTGCGGCGGGATGATCCTGGCATTCCTTGGGCTCGCCGCATTCGATACAGAACCCGCGTTTGTGTTCTTCGCGCTGCCGGCGCTCTGCCGCGGGGTCATCCGGCCGACGATGGACGCGTACATCAACGAACACACACCCAGCGACATGCGGGCGACCGTGCTCAGTATGTCGTCGCTCGTACTGAGCGTGGCGCTCGCGTTCTTCGAACCGATCATCGGCTTCATCACGGACGACGTCTCGATCACCGCGGCGTTTGCGTTCGTGGCGGCGTTCTTCATCGTGGCGATGCCCCCGCTCTTCATGCTGTGGCGGCGGGCGTACCAGGAACACCCGCCCTCCGCGCAACCGGAGGTGGTCGCCGAGGCGGCGGCGGGCTAGCCCGTCAGCAGAGCGCGTTCTTGAGCGCCGCGCAGGCCTCGGCGACGGCCTTCTTGCCGCCATCGAGCATCGCCGTGAGCTGTACGAACACATGGGGCATGTCCTCGTAGATGCTCAGCGTGGCGGGGACGCCCGCTTCCTGGAGCTTTTTCGCGAACAGCTTCGAATCATCCAGCAGCGGGTCGAGCGTTCCGACGATGAGGTGCGCCGGCGGCATGCCTCGAAGGTCGCCCTTTATCGGCGCGATGTAAGGGTCGTTCGGGTCGGCTCCGCCGGAGAGATAGTGGCCGTAGAACCAATCCATCGCCTTCTTCGTCAGAATCTTGCCTTCAGCGTTTGCGTTGACGGAAGGAAGTTCGTTGTCGCCGGTGAAGGCGC
>CALFYR010000401.1 GCA_937954195.1 uncultured Dehalococcoidia bacterium | reverse complement strand
GGGAGGTCTTTGTAGCTATGCACGGCGAGGTCCACCTCGCCCGCCTGGATCGCCTGCTGGATGGCGGTAGTGAACCAGCCGGCGCCTTCCCCCGCGCTCAGCGCGGTCGTCTGGTCGCGGTCGCCTGCGGTGGCGATGGTTACGAGCTCGACTGAAAGACCCGGGATGGCCTGGCGAATCAGGGACGCGACGAGTTCGCTTTGGGTGATCGCGAGCTTGCTGCCGCGCGTGCCCAGCCGGAGCGTGGTCACGAGCGCGCGACCTGGTGAAGCGATTCGTGTGCGGCATTCACCGTTGCATCGATCTCGGCCTCCGAGTGCGCGGCGGAAACGAACCAGGTCTCGAACTGTGACGGCGGCAGCATCACGCCACGCTCCAGCATGGCGGCATGGAAGCTGGCGAACGCCGCGGTGTCGCTTTCGCGGGCCTGGGCATAATCCAGGGGCGGTTCCGGGCGAAAGAATAGCGTCAGCATCGAGCCGATGCGCACCACGGAACCCGGAACTCCCGAGCGCTTCACCGCAGCGCCGAGACCGTTTTCCAGGTGGCGGGCGAGTTCCTCGGCACGCCGGTAAGCGGCCCCTTCGGCGAGCACATCGAGCATCGCTGCCCCGGCGGCCATGACAAGCGGATTCCCGCTGAGCGTGCCTGCCTGGTACACCGGACCGAGCGGCGCGAGTTGATCCATGAGTTCAGAGCGACCGCCGAGGGCGCCAACAGGCAGTCCGCCGCCGATGATCTTGCCGAAACAGAAGAGGTCCGCATCGGGGAGTGTCCCGCAATGCCCGTACCGCACGCGGAAGCCGGTGATGACTTCGTCGGCGATGAGAAGTGCACCGTGCTCGCGTGGAACCCGCTGGAGTGCGTCCAGGAACTCAGGGCGAGGCTTGATGAGGCCCATGTTCCCGGGGATAGATTCGACGATCACCGCGGCGGTATCCAAGGAATGCTCCGCGAACCAGGCTTCCAGCGCCGAGACATCGTTGTAAGGAAGGACGGCGGTAAGCCCGGCGATTTGCTGGGGCACCCCCGCGGAGTCGCTCAGACCGAGAGTGGCGACGCCGCTGCCCGCCTTCGCGAGCAATCCGTCGCTGTGCCCGTGGTAACACCCATCGAACTTCACCACGATGTCGCGGGAGGTTGCCGCCCGCGCCAACCGGATCGCGGTCATTGTGGCTTCCGTCCCGGAATTCACGAACCGGACGCGCTCCATGCCGGTTGCAGTGATAACGCGTTCGCCGAGTTCAACTTCGCCCGGGGTAAGGGCACCGAATGCTGTGCCCTGGGCCGCTGCCGCTGCGACTGCCTCAACAATTCGTGGATGCGCATGACCCAGGATGAGCGGCCCAAATGCGGCCATGTAATCGATGTACCGGTTTCCCTCGGTATCGAACAGGAACGGCCCGCTGCCGCGCGCAATCGGAATAGGGCTGCCGCCAACCGAACGGAACGAGCGTACCGGGCTGTTCACCCCACCCGGGAAGAGCCTGGCTGCCGACTCGCGAGTCGTGGCGTTCGTCATGATTCGGCCTGCTCCTCTCGTGCCCGTGCGAGATAGGTTTCGCGCAACACGTTACCCGGCAGGTCGAATTCCGCGAACTCGACATCGGGGTCCGGGTCCGTAGCCACCGGCCGAGCGGTCTCCCATATCGCTGCCTCGCGCGCGAGGGCGACCAGGACACTGCACGGCTCGGGACAGGGGATGTCGTCTATTCCAGGGCTGCTGCCGGCCCAGACGGGCACCCGCACGCAGACATTGTCGCAGAGCACGCTCCGTACGAGGTCGCGGCCAGCGGAGGACAGGTTGGAGGCGATCTCGTACCGGCCCGATTGGCGATCCAGGACCTCGTCCAGGGATACCACTCGCAGCGTCCCGTCGCGGAACTGCGCGCGATGCACGGTCGCCAGCGGATACACCGCTTCGATGGCAGCATCGAGAGGGAGTTCCTCGGAGATTCGGACGTGCCAGCCAGCGGGAAGTCCTCGGGCACCCGAGAGCGGCCGGTAACTGCCCCGGTCGTCGTGGCGCACGCGATCGCGAATGGCCGGCACCGTGGATGGCAGGCGCTCGATTGCCTCGCCGACACCGATGGAAATGCCCTCGCCCACGTTGCGTATCCAGATCTCGCCGAGACCGGTCATCCGGCAGGTACTCCTTCGACGAGTTCGAGAATGACATCAGCCAGGGAGTCGTGTGTCCCAACGGGTCCGGAATACCTTACGAGACGACCGCTCCGCCGTGTCTCTACGCCTTCGAGCGACAGGTCATCGGGGATCGTTTGGCCGACATGCCAACCGTCGGCAATGAAGAGCGGTACAACGGTCACGCGGGGCGCACGTACGAGGTCCAGCATGTTCAGCATGCTGGGCTCCTGGTCGAGGAAGACGGCAACAACTTCGGCGAAGAGGGACCGCTCGCGAACGAGATCGGCCATGCGGTAGACGTTCTTTTCGGAGTCGGAGTCGCGGCGCGTTCCATGGCCAAGGACCACAACGGCGTCATCGGGGCCGGCCCCGACCTCGCGCGCCCGCTCAACAATCACGTTGGCGAGCGAATCGTGGACGCCAACCGGAGGCGTGTAACGGATGACCTGGCCGTGCCGGACGGTTGTCGTGCCGGTGAGGCCCATTTCCCGCGGCACGACGGTCTTCGTGAAATAACCGGTGGAGATGAACATGGGAACGACGAACACCTCGTCGGCTGTGCAGCCATCGAGCACGCGGGAAAGCGATGGCTCCTCCTTCCACAGCCCCACCCGGACCTCGTCGAACAAACGGCGGGAGCGGATGGTGTCCGCGTGCCGCCACACCGGTTCACTTGAGTTGGCGTTGAGATGCGAGCCGTGGCCGACGAGCACGAGTGCGCGACTCACTGTTCGTCACCGTTGCGGCCAAGCCGGTGCTCCCGTGCCTCCCGCGCGGAGGCAAGCCGCTCGCCCCAGCCCGAACCGACGGCGGCGATGATCCGTTCGCGAATCGACAGGGCGAGAGACGGGTCGGCACCCCCGGTGGAAACCGCTACCTGGAGGTCGCCGTCGCGATGGATGGCGGGAGAGAAGAATGTGCTTTCATCCTGCGCGTCGGCGACGAGGACCGGGATGTTTTGTGCCCGCGCAAGTTCCCCTACGCGACGGTTGACCTCACGGTCTCCCGTGCAAGCAAGTACGAGTGCCCACGGGCGAGCCGTGATGTCGTCGCTCCGGAAGGGCCGCCCTTCAGCGTAGACCCCTTGTACCGAGAGTTCGGCGGCGATCACCGGCGCGACGACGATAACCTCGAAGGCGGCATCGAGGAGCGTGCGCACCTTCCGCGTTGCTACGGTTCCTCCGCCGACCACGAGGACCGGGCCGGCCGACGGTTGCAGGTCGATAAGCAGGCTCATGTCAGCGCCTCCACGACCGCGTGCACCAGGGATTCGATGTTCGGCGCGGCCGCCTCGCGGTCCAGCCGGCCGAATGCCTGGCGAACGGCTCCCGAGGTTTGGGGGCCAATGCTGATCAGCCGGGTCGTCTCCGACGGGTTCATTTCGCCAAGTGCCTGCTTCAGGAACGACGCGGTGGATGAGCTGGTGAAGGTAATCGCATCGGCGTTGATGACGCGCTGCACGAGGGAGTCGTCGCCGGTGGAGCGCAGGTCACCAAGCGGGACCGGGACCGTATCGTAGGCATCCACTCGCTCGATGTGCGCCCCGCGCATGCGCAAGCCATCTGCGAGCCGCGAATCTGAGAGCGACGAGACCGGGAGATAGATGCGGGCGCCATGCACGCGCGGCAATTCAGCCGCGAGGCGCTCCCCGGTGGCTTTCGAAGGGACGAAATCGGCGATGAGGCCGCGCGCGCGCAACGCCGCCGATGTCGCATCGCCGACGGCAGCGAGCTTCGTGGTCCCCAGTGCCCGTGCATCGCGACCCGCGGCCCAGAGCGCCGAAAAGAAGACGTCGACCGCGTTCTGGCTCGTGAAGACAATCCAGTCCCAGCGCGACTCAACGCGCTCATCTGCAAGGATGTTCTCAACGTGCGGATGGATAGCGATGACCGGGGCCTCGATCACCTCTGCGCCAAGTTCGGTGAGCCGGGAGACCATGCCAGATGCCTGGACTCGGGAGCGCGTGACGATAATGGACTTTCCCGCGAGTGGCCGGGACCCTGACGACTGGAGCCGCTGGGCAAGGCGAACGGTTTCTCCCACAACGGTAATGATGGGAGTGGGCATTTCCCGCGATTCCTGGGCAATGGTCGCCACGGTGGCGACCGCTACGCGTTGCGAAGGCAACGTCCCGTTCGAGATGGCCGCAGCCGGGGTGTCTGGATCCAGCCCATGCGAAATGAGTCGGGTGGCGATTTCAGCGAGCTTCAGGCCACCCATCAGAATGACAAGCGTATCCATCCGGGCCAGGGCGCCCCAATCGGCGGACTCGCGTTCGGCGCCTTCGGTGCCGGTCACCACTGCGAAATTCGTCGCGACGCCCCGGTGGGTAACGGGGATCTCCGCGTAGGCGGGCACGGCCACCGCTGACGACACGCCGGGCAAGACGGTGAACGGCACCCCCGCCTCGGCCAGGGCGAGTGCCTCTTCGCCGCCGCGCCCGAAGACGAACGGATCGCCACCCTTTAGCCGAACGACCTTCTTCCCTCCGGCGCCGTGGGCGACCAGGAGCTCGTTGATGTCGTCCTGCGATGCAGAGTGTGCGCCCGCTCGTTTGCCAACAGGGATGAGTTCAGCATCGGCCCGGCAGTGTTCGAGCACGCGTGGAGAAATGAGCGCGTCGTAGAGGACGACATCGGCTTCGGCAAGTGCGCGAGCGCCGGCCACCGTGAGGAGGCCCGGATCGCCGGGGCCTGCCCCAACCAGGGACACGTGGCCGGGCTTGCGCTGCATACCCGCCATTGTTGCACCTGCCGGGCCGTCCCGGCTCTCAGCCACCGAAGAGGTCATCGATGGAGGCCTTGAGACAGGTGAACATCGGCGTATCGCTCTGCGTGTAAAGGCTTGCCTCGGTGTACCGCAGACGGCCCACGAGATCGACGAACTCCTGGGGGTGGTCGGAGTCGAAGGCGACGATGAATTCCTGGTCGTCGATTCCGTAGCTGTAGCTCGTGTTGAGCCGCACGCCTTTGAACGGCGCCGAGACGTGAATGTGCTCGTCCATCATGCCCTGGCGTGCGTGCGGGCTGAGGTCGTACCAGGCTCGCGTCTTCACGAACGGATAGACGAACAGGTAGCGTCCCTCGCCCGGAAGCAGCTCCACACCGTGGCCCGAACCTTCGATGCGGTTCACATATTGGCTGCGTTTCTGCAGGGAGAGAAAGCTATGGGCTGGCTGGACCCAGCCGGCCATCCGCGTTTTGTTCAGGTCCCTCTGCATCTCGTTGAAGAGTTCGATGGAGTTGGCGATCCGCCAGAACATGAAGTCGGCGTCAGCCCGGATACCTTCCAGGGTGTAGCTGCGAAGAATAAGGTCATCGCGCTCGGACCACCGGCGAGCAACATCACCATACTCGCGGCGCAGTTCACACTGCTCCGACTGCGGGAGCCTTCGAAACGCGGGGTCCACCTTGAAGAACGCGTAGTTCAGGAACTGGCGGCGAGCGCGGTCTGGTTCCTTGCCCCCGACGGAGCCGCTGGGGTCCAGGTCGACCATTGGACCACGAGGACGAGCCGCGGGGGGCTGACCCGGAGGCACTTCGTGCTGACTCATTTGCGTGCTCCTTGGGCGGTCGCCTCGCGGAGGCGGAATCCGGAACGGTAGAGGTCCTGGAGCTGCTCGTATTGGGAGTCCTCGAGCATCGGCGCGTCGCAGGCTCCAGCGAATTCCTCCAGCGCCGCCATGTTGTAGATGTTTGGCAGAACTGAGGCGACAGATGGCTCACGCAGGACGAACTGCAACGCCGCCTGCCCAAGGGTTCGGTTGTTCGACACGAGAAAACGGAGCGCCTCAGACTTTGCGATTCCCTGTTCCCAGAGCTGTCGCTTTTCCGGCGTGTTGATTCGCCAGCGGCGATGGTCACCTTCCGGGAACTCGCCGCTCCGCGCCGCCGTGCCGTCCAGCAACCCGGACGCGTGGGGTACGCGAACAAGTACCGAAGTCCCGACCTCTCGCGCCACCGGGAAGGTCAGTTCGCCCAGTTCCTGCTCGAGGGCGTTGTAGATGATCTGTGGCGGGACACCGCGGCGAAGGGCTGCCTGCCCCTCCTCAACCTGGCGAAGGTCGAGCGCCGGGCCAAGCGCAACACCGTACCCGCGGATAAGCCCCTCCTGCCTGGCGCGCTCAAGTTCGGCAAACAGATCGTCGTTGGTGATTGCGTCGATCCGCGGATTGTGCAGCTGGTAGTAGTCGATATAGTCCGTGCCGAGGCGCTTGAGCGACTGTTCGAGCGCGAACCGCATGTATTTCGGCGACCAATCCTGAGGCCGCTCCTGCTGGTTGGGGCGCTCGGCGTTCGAGTAGATGTCGTAGCCGAACTTGGTAGCGATGACCACCTGGTCGCGGACATCACCGAGCGCTTCGGCAAGGATCGTCTCAGCGGCGCCGTTGGCGTACGTGTCCCCGGTATCGAAGAACGTCACGCCGAGCTCGAACGCACGCCGGAGAAGCGCGATGCCTTCGTTCCGGTCATGCACGCCCCACCAGGTGGTACCCACGGTCCAGACGCCGAAACCTACGGCCGAAACCGTGAGCGACCCTCCGCTGCCTCGCAGTTCACGGTACTCCATTATTCGCCCTCCTCTCGCATCACTTCGGGGTCGATGCCTTCCGACCTGCACCAATCGGCATAGGCGGAAGGCAGGACTTCGGATGGCTTGATCTCACTGCGGCCGCCCCAGAACACGGCGGTGTAGCTAACCTTGATACCGGTTTCGGCAAGGTGCGCATCGATGGCTGTTTTGTGGTCGAGCACGGCATCTTTGTCCGTGCCGTGGGCGACAGCCATCACGTTGACGTTGCCGAATTCCGGGCCACCTTCGCGCCAGTAGGCATGGGTGATGATGTGGTGCCGACCGACCTCGGAACCGGCCGCCACTTCGGTACCCGGTTCCACAGCCCAATGAAAGAGCGCGTTGTAGCGAGTAACGCGTTCACCCGTTGAAAGCGGCTTCACGTGTTCGAGGAATGTGCTGAAGCGGCCGAACAGGCCCCTCTTCGCAAGGCGCTCCACAGCAGGCCGCAACGCGTCCCAATCAAGCCCGAACCTGGCGGCACGGGCTTCCCATGGCAACTCCACAATTTCGTCGAGCGCCAGTGGCTCCTTCACAACAGCCAGCACCTGCCACTCCGATTCAGATAGCTTCGTCAGCATGGGAAAGGCGGGAGCGGCGATCGTCTCGGCCCGGCTGCCGGGGAGCAGTTCTCGCCGGCGCATGTGTCCAACTCCAAGGGCGAAGAGACAGCGGGCCGGCATGATCCGGTACCCGGTCGCGCCGATTCGCCCGGCCAGGGTTTCGACGTGGCGTCCCAGGCTGTATCCCTGTGGAACCTTTACGGTCGTCCACAGTCGAAAGCTCGATCCACGGAGGGCGCCATCGGTGCTCCGAATCACGACATGCCCGGAGAACGGGTCACGCTCGAAGAGATGGTCGAAGGCTGCGTGGAGGTCGTCTTGCGGCACCTGCCAAGCGACCAGTGCACCGGAGGCGAGGTTCTGGGTACTGAGCGTCAGGCGCACCCGTCGGACCACACCCGATTCAAGGAGCATTCGGACTCGTTCCAGCACGAGGTCCTCGGTCAGTCCGCTGCGGTTGGCGATTTCGGCGAAGGGGCGTTCAACGAATCCGGCAAGTCCGTCCTCCGAGATACGGAGAATGGCGGACGTGACCGGGTCATCCAACTTCGCGCGATTAACTACTCCGGCCATCTGCGTGTCCTTCCAGGTTCATGTTCGAAGAGATCGGCGACGAGCGACGCATCGTCGGGTCCGAGCTGGCGCATGCGCATCGACGGCGCGTGCAAAAGGCGATTGAGTAGTCTCCGCGTGATTGCCTCGAGCGTGTCGGCATCGATGTCGGGGTGGCGCCGGGCGATACGGCCGACCTCCTCGCGACGAACCAACTCCGCAGACTTTCGAAGCCGCCCAACCGGTGACGTTCCATCGAGCGACCAATCCGTGATGGCGCGATCAGACTGCGCATCGAGTTGGGCAAGCAGGCGCTCCCGATATTCAGCCTCACGAGCAAAGGCGTGGTCACGAAGGTGACGCAGAGTGACGACCTCGCCTGCGGTACGACGTGGCGTGGAAACATCCACGACCAACGACGCGGGAAGCATGGCGGCAGCGAGTTCGGGTGCGTCGCCGCCAAGACAGACGATCGCCATGTTGGCCGGCTTCGCGCGGTCGAGCTCATCCAGCGTGAGCCACGGCACCCCAAGGTCACTGATCCATTGCGGCCTGCCCCGGGAAGCGACCACAACGGAGCGGACGCGGCCGGACCGAACACGGCGTACCAGGCAGCGCGCTGTGGGCCCGGACCCGACGACAATCACTCGCTCCGGTGATTGGCCCGCGGCGGAGACAGCCAGGTCGTAGAGATGGCCGCTATCGGCCCGGAATGCATGTTCCCGGCGAAAAGCCCGCGCCACGGCAATGCTGCGACCGAGAAGTGCGCCAAGCTCGGGAGTTGCAGTCCTGGCCGCATCGCGAACCTGGCCAACGATCTCTGATTCGCCCAGGACGATGGACTCGAGCCCCGCCGCGAGGCGAACGAGATATCGAAACGCCGCCTCGCCTTCGCGCGTTCCTGGACAACCACGGCGGCACGGCTCCAGCCCCACCGCCTCGATGCGCTGGCAGGTTTGGATGATTGCTGCGCCGGCGTGCGCGCGTGCCTCGGTCAAAGCCGTGGCGTGGCACCCGATTTCGAGCGAAGCCGTATCCCAGGAGCACACGGACAAAGTGATCAAACTTCTCAAATTTTGATCCATGCATTCAGAATGTACGATTTTTGATCGGTTTGCAGATACTAACGACGCGGGCATGGACGAGCAACGTTTCGATGGGCCTGGTGGTAGGCGAGATCATGTCGGATTCGCCTACAATCGAGGAGTAATGATTACCGTGTTGCTCTTCGCGTCGGTCGCCGAAAAGGCCGGGACTCGCCGCCTCGAACTGCCGGACGGGACGGGGACGACTGTCGGCGACATCCGGGATCAGCTCGTTGAGCGGTACCCGGCACTTGAGCCAATGCTCCCTAACCTGCTGTTCGCGGTCGATGAGGAATACGTTCGGACCGATGCCCCTGTGCGCGCGGGCCAGACCGTCGCCGTGATTCCACCTGTTTCCGGAGGTTGCTAACCATGCTCACGCGAGTCACTCCCGAACCGCTCGTGACCGATGAAGCCGTTGCGGCGGTGGGCAACCCGGCCGCCGGGGCGATCGGCATCTTCCTTGGAGTGGTGCGGGACAATAACCTCGGCCGACGCGTGAACTACCTGGAGTACGACGCCTATCCTTCGATGGCCGAGAAAGTCATGGCGGAAATCGGGCGGGAAGCGTGTGGGAAATTCGCGCTCGAGGATGTGGCAATCCTTCACCGGACGGGGCGCCTGGAAATTGGCGAGGCGAGCTTGCTTGTGGCGGTGAGTACCGGCCACCGGGCGGAATCCTTCGAGGCCGGACACTGGATCGTGAACGAAGTGAAGAAGCGCGTCCCTGTCTGGAAGAAGGAAGTCTGGGAAGACGGCGAAGAGTGGATCGAGGGGCCCGAGTCCCTGGGTGTCCAGGCGCCGGCGAGCATGCGGTAAGGAGCGGCCATGCCTTCCCATCCACACGCGTTTAGCAGGTTCTGCATGCACTGCGGCGAGCGACTAACCAGCGCAATCCCGGAAGGGGATACCCGGCGCCGGATGGTATGCATTGACTGCGGGTTCATCCACTACCTGAATCCCCGCCCTGTCGCCGGGACGATCCCTGTTCGGGAGGACGGAAGCATCCTGCTTCTCCGCCGGGCGATCGAGCCACGGGTGGGATTCTGGGTGTTCCCCGGTGGGTACATGGACCTCGGGGAGACCGCGGAAGAAGCTGCCATGCGCGAAACGCGGGAAGAGGCGCTGCTGGAAGTCGAGCAGCTTTCGCTCCTGGGCGTCTTCACGCGGACCGAACCCGGTGTGGTGGTCATCGTGTACGAGGCTATCGCCATGGGAGAAGGCGGACTCGGTGAGGAAGCAACGGAGATGCGGTGGTTCGCGCCGCACGAAATCCCGTGGGATGAGTTGGCATTCGATAGCACCGAAGCGGCGCTCAAAGCCTGGGCCGCGCGGCGCAGCTAGGCCTGGGATGCCGTCGCGTGTTCCCGTGGGGCCACAGGCGCACCCCACGGGCGGCGGAAGATGTGAGCCCGCACCTGCCAGCGGCCGCTCTGGAAGCGAATGTGGCGCGCGATCGGGTCGCGTTCGCGTGGGCTGACGCGCCAGAGCCGGGCAGCAAGTTCCTTGTCGTAGTGCCAGCGGGTTTCGGCGATTTCGAATCCCAGAGCGCGATACGTCCGATGGGCATTCTCGGCGAACCCATTTGAGGTGAGCACGAAATCCCGGCCGGGGTAATAGCCTTCGAGCCACGTCATAAGCGCCGCCAACATTCGCCGGGCGACGCCGCGCCCTTCGTGCTCAGGGGGGACGTGGACGGCCCAAAGATAGAGACCGGCCTCGTCGTCCAGGTTGACGGCAACTCGGCCGACGGCGAGACCATCCTCAACGGCCACGAACTGCCGGTGTTTTCCCTCTTCCTGTGCCCGGGCGAGTGCCATGGAAGCCTGCATCGGGTCTTTCAGATGCGCGAGGTCGAAGGCGTGGTACGGGAAACCGTGCTCCTCCCATTTCGCCATCTGCGCCACGAGCTCCCGGCTCCACGGGACCAGCTCAAGACCTTCACCGGGGATGGAATCCGGGTACTTCGGACGGGACATGGAGGCGCGTTTCCCTTCGCGGCGGACCGGCGGTCACCGTGGACGGTAGTATAGCCGCCCACGCGGCGCCGGGCGGCGCGGCGCCGCTAGCCGCGGAGGATTCGGAAGACCGGGTGGCGGGCCGCTATCCGGGCGATCTCCTCGGCGGCGACGTCCGGTCCCGGAAGGCCGAAGAACTGCTTTGTCTCCCATGCCCATGCCTTCAGGTAGGCCCGCAGGATGGGGACCTTCTCGTCATCGGGCACCTCGGCAACACGAATCTGTTCGGACTTTCGCCCTTTGCGGAGCTCCGCGCTGCCTGACTCACGGATATTGCGCACCCAGTGCGTCTCACCCCGGGGCGCAACCAGGTAGCGCTCACCGTCGAGGGTGAGCGGGTTCACCGGCGTCGTGCGCCACTCGCCGGACGTTCGGCCGCGAACGGCCAGCACGCGGGAGCCTCGCATGCTGATGCCGAGCAGTCCGGTGAGGAAGGAGACGGCCGGGTTGAAGACGCGGCGGGTGAAAAGGTCGGGCTGTTTGTAGTAGGTTTCCTGAATCATGCTTAACATCGTAAATCTTGCGTTCTCCCTGTCAAGCCTTACACTGTTAGCCATGCCACAACCTTCAAAGGTCGCACCGTCGGAAATATGGACGACCGCCCGGCGGCTGCTTACAGCCGCCGGGCCTGACGGCCTGACCATGCGCGCGCTCGCTCGGGAACTTGGCGTATCGGCCCCGGCCCTGTACTTCCACGTGGAATCGCGCGAAGACCTCTTGCGGCAACTGACGAGCAAAGGCCTGCTCGAGTTCGGCTCGTACCTCGCCGAGCGCATTGCTGGCGAGCCCGGGATCGCCAACCGGCTCCATCTGCTGGCCGATGCGTACGCAGACTTTGCCTTCGAGAACCCTCACCTGTTCCAGTTGTTGTTTGGACCATGCCCGGAGGAGCGCCTGGTAGACCCCGCGGTCGCGGAGGAAGCATCGGCGCCACTGCTCGACACCCTCGCGGAGTTCCTTCCACAGGAAGAGGTCCTCGGCGTATCCCAGGCGCTCTGGGCGCTGGCCCACGGTTACGCCACGCTCGCCCTCGCCGACCAGTTCCGGCTCGGCGGACAACCCCGTGCGGCGTTGCATTCGACCATTGACCTGATACTTGGTGGGCTGGGCCTTGCAGGGCGCGAATCAGAACAGTAGCTTTGCATTCTCGACCATGTGTTCCCCCGGAGCGGACCGGCGGGAGCGATGGCGCGGACAGAACGAGAACCTCCCGGTAGCTGCAACGGAGCGAGCATGCAGCGATGCGGCGTGGCCCGTTCATTTTCTCCAGGCGGTGGGGTAATGCAGGCAAACAAGAAGGTTGTTGGGTTTACCAAGGATGTGGCCCGGAGACTTGATGGGGCCCTCGGCGAGGA
>CALFYR010000400.1 GCA_937954195.1 uncultured Dehalococcoidia bacterium | reverse complement strand
CTGCGCTCCAAGCTCATCGAGCCGGGTGGCGACAAGCTTGCCACGGCCACCACGGCCAAACGCGGACCGCACACCATCGACGAGTACAACGTTCTGAAGTTCCACAGGGTTTCCTTTTGCCTGAGCTGAACCGGCCGCCAAATTCGGGCCGGCCCGCGATGCCCGTGCATGATATGCGATCGAAACGTATTTGCGAATCGCTCAGGCGGATGGGGCACGAGGGCGCTGTGGGGCCGCCGGCGGGAGGGTATTCGGACGCGGCGAACGACTGAAAATTCGCCAAACCGTCAAAATTGCTAGGAACCAGACAGCGGCCCAGAGCCATGCTCCGAGGACATCGGAGGGCCAGTGGGCTCCGACATGGACGCGGCCGAGGCCGGTGATGATGGCCGTGAGGGCGACTGCTGCGCCGGCCGCGACCTGCCAGCGGGGACTTGAGTGACGGAACAGGACGTAGGCGAGGGTGGCGAGGACGACGGTGGTGCCCATGACGTGGCCGCTGGGGAAGCCGAAGCCGGAGGCGGTGACCTCGGCGAGTTCGAGGGGAGGCCGGGGACTTTCGGCGAGGTTCTTGAGGGTGACGTTGGCCAGCCAGCCGGAGAGACCGAGCACGACGAAGCCCGCCTCGCTGATGCCGCGGATGAAGGTGAGTATGACCGCGGCGGCGAGCGCGATGACGGCCATTACTTCGAAGTGGCCGAGGAAGTTGGTGGCGGATGTGAGTGGTTCGAGCCAGGCGGGAAGGTGGTCCTGCACGAAGAGGGTGGCGCGGCGGTCGCCCCAGAGGGCGCTTTCGCCGGCGGCGATGAAGGTGAGGAGCAGCGCGGGCGCGAGCAGCGCCAAGGCGGCGACCTGGTGCGTCCCAACTCCAAAGCGCGACATTTCCCTCAGCACCCCGCGAAGGTTCGGCCCGCTCGGCCGTCCCTTCTATTGTACGTTTGGGGCGAGGATCTTCGCGGTAAATGGCCCCACGATCCTGGCATCATGGCCGAAGACTCGTGGGGCCACATCAGACGAGTCGCTATTTGACGGTGATGGCGGCGTTGGTGATGACCGGCGTCCCGCGTTCTTTCGTGGAGGCGTTGACGAGGATGGTGTTCCCCTCCTTCCAGTAGGAGGTGACGATGGTTTCGCCGGGGAAGACGACGCCGGCGAAGCGCGCCTGGTAACGGGCGACCTTGCCGGTATCGCCGCCGAGGGCGCTATCGACGACGGCTTTGCAGACGACGCCGTAGGAGCAGAGGCCGTGCAGGATGGGGACATCGAAGCCGCCCATTTTGGCGAAGCCGGGATCGGCGTGGAGCGGGTTTTTGTCGCCGGAGAGGCGATAGAGGAGGGCCTGCTGGGGGAGCGTTTTGGATTCGACGGTGCCATCAGGCGCGCGGTCGGGGGCTTCGTTGCCGGCGGCGGGGCCGCTATCGCCGCCGAAGCCGCCTTCGCCGCGGAGGAAGAGGGAGAAGCGGTTGACGAAGAGGGGGTCGGATTCGCCCTTGAGGCGCGATTCGGTCTCCATGACGACGAGGGCAGCTTTGCCTTTGTCGTAGATGCCAGCGACTTTGCCGCTGGTTTCGACTTCGCCCGAGGTGGGGATGGGCTTCTTGATTTCGAGGTCCTGTTCGCCGTGGAGGAGCATGACCGGGTTGAACTGGAGGCCGGGGACCTGGCCGACGCCTCCGAGTGAGCCGAAGGCGGGGATGACGCCGAAGCTGGGGAGGACCTTGAGGTTCTGTTCGTAGGTGTAGGTGAGTTCGTTGGGGTCGGTTTGGGGGACGCCGGCGCCGACGCCGAGGTGGTAGAGGATGATGCGGTCCTTATCCCAGGAGAAGGAGCCGCCCTTGATTTCCGCGCCGAGGGCTTTCGAGGGGTCGATGGGCACGAGGGGCCTCCGAAGAGAGAGGTATGGCCGATCCGAACGGCGTTCGGGTGGCGGCGCAAGGGTACCGCAATTGGGGCGGGGGCGCTGGGCGCTGGGCGCTGGGCGCTGGGCGCTGGGATGGTGTAGCTCCGCGGGGTTCGGTATCGAGCCGGATGTGTGGTGGGGAGTGCCATGCCCGGCATTCCTGCCGGGCCTCTGTGGTGTGTGGTTTTGGGGGTGGGGTCGTGGTGGGGTGTGGCGGTGCAGCGCTTACTGGCGTGCGCGCCTCTGATGGTGTGGTGTTGGTTGGGCTCTGTGGTTGGGGCGAATGTGACGCGCTTGCTTACGCGCGCGCCTCTGATGGTGGGGTGGTTGGGGAGTTGGGGGTGGATGGCGGCAGCGTGCGCGGTGGGGCTCCCGTAGTATCGGCGGGTGGCGAATCCTGGAGCCCTGCCTCGCGTGGAGACGCGGCTTGCGACGGCGGTGCTGATCGCGCTTTCGGCGCTGGCGCCGATGTCGATCGATATGTTCCTGCCTTCGATGCCGCAGATGGCGCGCGATTTCGACACGTCGACGGGGACGGTTTCGCTGGCGGTGACGCTGTTCATCTTTTCGTTCGCGGCTTCGCAGCTGGTGTACGGGCCGGCTTCGGACCGGTTCGGGCGGAGGCCGGTGCTGCTGGCGGGACTGGCGCTGTTCATCGCGGGCGGGGCGTTCTGCCTGTTCGCGAATTCGGTGGAGGTGCTTGTGGCGGGGCGCATCCTGCAGGGGCTGGGTGGCGGAGCGGGGCCGGCAATCGCGAACGCGGTGATTGTGGATGTGTACAAGCGGGAGCGGGCGCACGGGATCCTGGCGATCATGACGGTCTCGATTGCGCTGGCGCCGATGCTTTCGCCGATTGCGGGTGGGTTCCTGCACGAGGTGTGGGGATGGCGTTCGGTGTTCGTGGTGCTGGTGGGCATCGGCGTGTTGCTGGCGGGGGCGTTCGCGACGCTGATCCCGGAGACGAACGCGCACCGCGACGCGAACGCGCTGAACGCGCGGGGGATGGCTTCGAACTACGCGGGGCTGTTTCGTTCGCGGGTGTATGTGACGTTCGCGCTGGTGATGGCGCTTTTGTTCAGCGGACAGCTGATCTTCATTTCAACGTCATCGTTCGTGCTGGTGGACGACCTTGGCGTGAGCGAGACGACGTTTGGGTTCAGCTTCGGGTTCGTGGCGTTCGGGATCATGGCGGGGGCGACGATTTCGCGGCGGCTGGCGGGTAAGTGGCCCTCGCGGCGGATTGTGATGACGGCGGCCGTCGTTGGGTTTGGGGCAGCGATGGTGATGGCGGGGCTGGCGCTCGGGGGCGCGGCGAACCTGGCTGCGATTGTGGTCCCGATGTTTGTGCTGGCGGGCGGGAATGGGCTGGCGCGGCCGGCGGCCACGGCGGCGGCGCTGACGGAGTTCCCGCGGACAGCGGGGCTAGCCTCGGCCGTGCTGGGCTTTTCGCAGATGGCGGTTGCCTCGGCGTACAGCGTGGGGTTCAACCTGTTGGCTGAGCCTTCGCCAAAGACGATGACGGTAGCGATCGCGATTTCGGCGACGGCGGCGCTACTGATGTTGCTGGCGGCGCGCCCGCGGCCCGTGATGGCCGCGGAGGTCGCGCCAGCAGAAGCCAGGAGCTAGGGGCAGTCCATTTCGAACGTGCCGGGTTTGATTTCGCCGTAGGTGAAGCGGGGATCCGGGCGGTCGTCAGTGTATTCGAAGCTGCCTGAACCGGAGACACTCTCGCCATCATTGGAGAGGGTATCGGCGCCGCCGGTGGATGGCCGGAGTCTCCATTCGTAGTCGCCCTGGCCGAAGAGCTCGTCTGAGCCCACCTTAACGATGAAGTCGATGGCCTCGAGGTCTTCGCGGGGCTCGCCGGATTCGGTGACCTGGACGCCGCCGCGGAAGTAGGCGGGTTCGCCATCGTCGCGGGTACCTGCCCCTTCGATGATGCCGGTGCCGAACTGGCATGTGACATCGAAGGAGAAGCTTTCAATGCCGGTGATTTCGATGGTGGCGGTGCCGGTATC
>CALFYR010000399.1 GCA_937954195.1 uncultured Dehalococcoidia bacterium | reverse complement strand
CTTGGGGACTGTGTAGACGCCGCCGGAGGAGGCGGGATCGACCGAACCGTGCCCATCGATGTTGGCCCGGGCGGTACAGCCGCCGGTGAACGATGGTGAGACACTGTTATCGCTTGCCGAACCGTCCTGTGCCACCGCGATGCCCAGGGCACCACCGAGCACTGCGGCCGCGGCGAGGACACCGGCCCGGAACGAGCCCCGAGAACGAAGATTCAGCATGCGCAGCACCTTGCTGGGGTCGGGCGGACTGTAACGGGTGGGCACGGAAATGTCACGCGCGCGATTGATTTTCGAGATATGTCCACCTGTCGCAGATGACGATTGTGTGAGCTTTTGCACGCCCGTATTGGGGACGGCTGTGGCCCGACGTGGACAGGCGACGGCGGTTTCGGGTTAAAGTACCCGCGGACTGCTTAACCTTCGTTGGCATGCCCGATGCTGTTCAGGGGGGTCCGACCACTGGTTTAGGAGGGATTACCACAGTGAGAAGCAAATTCCTGGTTGCGCTGAGCCTCGCGGCGATCGCGAGTCTCGCACTGGTCGCCGTAGCGTGCGGCGACGATGACGATGACGGTGGAAATGGCGGCGGTGGCGGCGGCGATGGAGAAACGCTCCAGACGGTCCGGGATCGGGGGACGCTTCGCTGCGGAGTGAAGGACGGCCAGCCCGGTTTCGGCAATATCGAACCGGACGGCAGTTACGCCGGAAACGACGTCGAGTTCTGCAAGGCACTTGCGGCGGCCATTTTTGGTGACTCCAGCAAGGTTGAGTATGTACTCGCCAGCGCACAGGACCGCTTTGAGCTGTTGAGCTCGGGCGAAATCGACGTGCTGATCCGGACAACGACATGGACTTCGAGCCGGGACGTTGGCCTGGAGACCCGGTTCACCACGACGACGTTCTACGATGGCCAGGGCATCATCGTAGGGGCCGATTCCAACTACACCGACCTTGCCAGCCTCGAAGGCTCGACCATCTGCGTGACGGGCGGCACCACAACGGAACAGAACCTCAACGACGTGCTCGGCGCGGCGGGTGTGAACTTCACGCCGCTGACGTTCGAGGACGACCCATCGATCCAGGCGGCGTTCATTGCCGGCCGGTGCGATGCGTGGACGGCTGATAAGGGCAACCTTGCCGGCCAGCGTGCGGCGTTCCCGGAGGCTGAAGGCGGTCCCGAAGCGCTCCGCATCCTCTCGGCAACTATCTCGAAGGAACCTCTTGGGCCCGTGGTCCGCGAGGGTGACGACGAATGGTTCGACATTGTGCAGTGGACCGTGTTCGGTGTGATTGCGGCTGAGGAACTGGGCGTGACGAGCTCCAACGTTGCGGCGGCCAGCGCCGATCCGCCGTCGGCGGATGTCGCCCGCCTGCTTGGCGTGGGTTTTGAAGGCGGCGAAGTCTTCGACTTCGGCGCGAGCCTCGGACTCGAGCCGGACTTCATGCAGGATGTCATCGCGCAGGTCGGGAACTTCGGAGAGATCTACGAGCGGACGATCGAACCGATCGGACTCGCCCGGGAAGGCAGCCTCAACGACCTCTGGACGCGCGGCGGGCTGATCTATTCGGCCCCGGTGCGCTAGGGTTAGCGCTAACCGAAGGGGATGGCCAACTGGCCATCCCCTTTTCGTCTGGGAGCTGGATTGAAGAGATTCGTCGCCGCTGAGCCATTTCTGCGGAGCCGGCGCAGCCGCCGTCTGGCACTGGAAGCGCTGTTCGGGGCCGTGTCCGGCGCGATCGTGCTCTACCTGGTTGTGCAGGCGATGGACCTGCGGCTCGGATATGACTATCTCTCGGCGCCGACCGGATTCATCATCAGCCACGAGTGGCTGACCAGCTTTAATCCATCTGAATCGCGCCAACAGGCGTTCCTTGTCGCTCTCTGGAATACGGTGCGCATCGTCGCGGTGGGTATCGCACTCGCCACGGTGCTCGGTGTGACCGTGGGGGTCGCGCGGCTTTCGACCAACTGGCTCGTGCGGTCATTGGCGACGCTCTACGTCGAGGCGATCCGGAACACGCCGCTGCTTGTACAGATCATCTTCTGGTACTTCGCGGTGTTCCTGGCGCTGCCGCGTATTGAAGACGGCATCGACCTGTGGGGCATCGTGTTCCTCTCGAACCGCGGCCTCGCGCTGCCGTCGCTCGTTGGCGGAAGCATCGCGTGGATCTGGACCGCGCTCGTAGCCCTTTCGCTGGTGTTTGGGTGGTTCGTGCGCATGTGGCGCATCAACGTGGAGGAGCGGACCGGCCAGCCAGGCTACGGAAACCGGTACGGCGCCATGACGTTCGTCGCGCTCGCCGCAGTGACCTACTTCGCGCTCGGGATGCCGGTGGATATCACGCTTGCCGAGGCGGAGACCGTTGGTTCGGGGACGATCCGCTATACGGGGGGACTCTCGGTGACGCCCGAATTCGCTGCTGTGCTTGTCGGGCTCACGATTTACACGGCGGCCTTCATCGGCGAAATCGTGCGCGGCGCCATTCAATCGTTGCCGAAGGGGCAGTTTGAGGCAGGCGAAGCGCTGGGGCTGAGCGCCTACGAACGCACGACGCTCATCATCCTGCCGCAGGCGTTGCGGACGATTATTCCGCCACTCACGAACCAGTACCTGAACCTGCTCAAGAACTCGAGCCTCGCGGTAGCGGTCGCGTATCCGGAACTCGTGTTCGTGAACCGGACGTTTATCAACAGCATTGGCTACGCGGTCCCGATCTTCCTGATGGTGCTCGTGACGTACATGGTCCTGAGCCTGCTCATATCGGTGGTGATGAACCTGTTGAATAGCCGCGTGCAGCTGGTGGGCCGCTGATGACCGCCGCACCTTTCGCCCGAGACGTTGTGCCGTTCGGCCCCAGGGCCCGCCGCTGGGTGCACCGGAACCTGTTCAGCAGCACGTTCAACTCGTTGCTCACCGTGATTTCGGCGGCGGTGTTGTTGTTCCTCGCCTATTCGGTCGCCAGGTTCGTATTTGTCGAGGCCGATTGGGAGGTCATCGAAGCGAACCGGCGACTGCTCTTTGTGGGCCGACTCCCGGAAGACGACGAATGGCGACTGTGGCCGCCCCTGTATCTCGCAGCCGTGCTTGGCGGCCTGGCCTGGGGTACGTGGGCTGGAATCAG
>CALFYR010000398.1 GCA_937954195.1 uncultured Dehalococcoidia bacterium | reverse complement strand
GGCTTCGGCGACTGCCCGAACGGAGACGCCGACGGCGCCGTGCTCATCGAAGATGCGCTCCGCCGCGGTTCGGAGTGCCTCGCGGGTTTGTTCGTCGTGTTCGCGGGGCCGTCCCATGGGTTGACATGGTACCAGAACATGTTACGTTACACGTAACGAAACATGTAACGAAAGGTCGGGATGTGAACGAGCAGAACTATCGCGAAGTCGAACAGGCGCTGTTCCGGGATGCTGGACTCAAGGCGGAGGAACGCTGGATACAGTTGCCGACGCCCGGGGTTCGGGCCCGTGCACTTGAGGCGGGAAATGGACCCGCCGTGGTGTTCCTCCACGGTGGTCCGAGCACGGCGGCGGTTTGGGCCTACGTCGTGGCGGCGTTGCCCGACGTGCGCGCTATCCTGCTGGATCGGCCCGGCTGCGGTCTGAGCGAGCCGCCGACCTCGGTGCCGGACAGCGACACCTTGCCGGGCTATGTGACGCAGTTGACGCGTGATGTGTTCGACGCGCTCGAACTTGAGCGTGCCGTGCTCGTGGGGTCGTCGTTCGGCGGATATTCAGCGCTGCGGTCGGCTCTAGCGATGCCGGAACGGGTTCGTGCACTGGTGATCGCCGGATGTCCGGCGTTCGCGCCTGGGTGGGCGCCCCCGAAGTTCTTTTCGCTGCTGCGTACGCCGGTGTTGGGACGACTCATCCTCGCAATGCCCGCGACGCGGGGGAGCGCGAAGATGTTCCTCAAGCAGATGGGTGAAGGCGCTGCGCTGAAGAGCGGCACGATCGGAAAGCCAGTGGTGGAATGGGTGCACGCGTGGCAGAAGCACACAGACACCATGCGGAACGACGCACGGATGATCCTGGCGGCCGGCAAGTGGCGCCAGGGGTTCGATCCGTCGCTTGAGGTGACGGCTGCGGAGCTTGCGGGAGTCGCATGTCCCACAGTGATCGTTTCGGGGAGTGACGATCCGCTCGGGGGCGATGAGCTGATCGCGTCGCTGGCGGGAATGATCCCGGGGGCGCGGGCGACGATGGTCCCCGGGATTGGGCACCTGCCCATGCTCGGCGCGCCGGCCCCGATCGCTGCGGCGATTCGCGATGTCGTCGCCGTAGCAGAGGCACAAGCAGTTTAGGCCGGGGCGGCGCCACTCAACTCGGCGATCTTCTGGGACCACAGTTTGCCGGTGGTGATGCCGCCATCGACCGCGAGCGTCTGCGCGGTGACGAAGGATGAGTGGTCGCTGGCGAGCCAGAGGACGGCCTCGGCGATGTCGAGCGGTTGCCCGGTGCGCTGGATCGGCTGGGCCTTCGCCATGCCCATTTCGAGCATGGGGATGATGGCCTCGGCCTGCTCCTGCCCCATGCCCATGCCGCGGCCGAAGATGGCCGTGGGGATGGCGCCGGGGGCGACGGCGTTCACGCGGATGCCATCTTCGCCGACTTCGTTCGCGACGCTGCGTGTGAGGTGAATGATGGCGGCCTTGCAGGCGGAGTAGATGTGGCCGCCGTAGCCGACGCCGATGCCGGCGACGCTGGCGGTGGAGACGATGGAGCCGGAGCCCTGGGGGCGCATGACGCGGGTGGCGTGCTTCATGCCGAGGATGACGCCGTTGAGGAGGACATCGACGGTGTTGCGGAGGCCTTCGGCGTTGATATCGGCGATGGGGCTGGATTCGCCGCCGAAGCCAGCATTGTTGAACATGCAGTCCAGCCGTCCGAAACGGCTCACGGCGAGGTTGACGGCTCCGGCGATCTGGTCTTCGTTCGTGACATCGGTGAGGTGGAAGGCGGCGTTGGTCCCGAGCTCTTCGGCGAGGCGCTTGCCGCGTTCTTCCTGGACATCGGCGAGGACGACGTTCGCGCCTTCTTCGATAAAGAGGCGGGCCGTGGCGAGTCCGATGCCGCTGGCCGCGCCGGTAATGACGGCGACTTTGCCTTCGAGCCTGTTCATGATGCCTTCTCCTGTGTGGTGGCTACCGGCGTCCCGGCCGGTGTTTCGGTTCGCCGGGTGGCGATATCGAACGTGGTGATGAGCTCGTCGCGGCAGATATCGAGGTCGAACGCGGGGTTCAGGAGGACCTGCCGGGGGATCCCATCGAGGGCGGAGCGGAGGGTCATGGCCATGACGCGGGTCGAGAACGGGCGGAACTCACCCGCATCCTGGCCACCTTTGAAGAGCGCTTCCATGGAGCTGAAGAGCCACTCGGATTCGGTCTGCTCGAACCCGGCTCCTTCGCCGGGGACGGAGTTGTAGGTTGCGACTTCGATGGCGGCCCGGACCGACTTCCAGTTGGTCGCCACGAATTCGACTTCGGCCTGGATGAAGTTGCGGAGGGCATCCCGGTAGGAAGGGCTCTGCTGGATACGCGGGAAGATGAACTCGTGGCCTCGGGTGTAGACGGTCTTCATGACCTCGCGGAGGAGCTCAGCTTTGCCATCGAAGTAGTAGAGGATGACGCTCTTGGAGATGCGGGCGCGTTTGGCGATTTCGGCGAGGGAGGTGTTCTGGAAGCCGACATCGGCGAGGGCTTCGATGGCGCAGTCGATGATCTGGGCGCGGCGGGCAGCCTCGATGAACGACTGTTCCTGACCATCCGTTTCAATTTTCGAACGCACGGTCGAAGAATAGTGTCATCGGTCAGGGCCGTCAAGAGGCAAGGTGCCGGGGGCCGGGCGCTGGGCGCTGGTGGTCGGGGTGTGCGGACGGTCCTGGCCCCGCGGGTTCGAGAGAGGTGCGGCGGTTAGACTTTGGGGTGATGGCGACGAACATGTTCGAAGGCGAGCACGTGCGGCTCCGGGGCGTCCGCCCGGATGACTGGGAGCACTTCATCACGTGGGATATGGATAGCGACGCCCAGCGGTACGGGTGGCAGGTGTGGCCGCCACAGGGGACCGAGGCGGCGAAGGCGTTCGCGCGGGAACAATCGGAGAAGAAGCCCGATGGCCCGGGCTTCTTCCTGGTCATCGAAACGTTGGATGGCGCGCCGGTCGGGTCGGTCAGTGTGCGGGGGGACCAGCGGCGGCGGTCGTTCGAGTACGGCATCCAGGTGGCGCGGGTGCACTGGGGCAACGGCTACGCGGAAGAAGCGCTGGTGATGGTGTTCCGCTACCTGTTCGGGGAGATGGCGTACCACAAGGCGCAGGCGTACGTGTACGGCTTCAACACGCGGTCCATTAGCGCGCACAAGAAGCTGGGGATGCGTCACGAGGGCACGTTGACCGAGGCGCAGTACACGGACGGGCGGTTCTGGGACATCCACATCTTCGGGATGACGGCGCCGGAGTACTTCGAGCGGTATGGTGCGAGGTGGGGCGATTTGGCGGAGTAGGGATTGCGCTACTGCACCTCAAGGGATCCGGCGGGCGCCCATCCGGGCTCACGGCTTTCTGGCGAGGAACGATTATCGACCGGAATCCATTCCATCCCACCGAAGTTGACGGGTTCGCCGGCCTGCCAGAGAAGGACGCCGTCGGCGTAGCACTCGAGGACTGGACTGTTGGTTCCCGGCTCGGCGCGGACCGGCAGGCAGCCGTCGCTCGTGCGAACGCGCGCAATCTTCCACCCCACCGCCACCGAGGTGACCATGGCGTGCTGATTGCCTATGAGTAGTCGGCCGTCTGCATCCCGGTCCAGGTCAACGATGGGGTGAACCGTGCCGGTCTCGGTGTCGATCACGACGACCTCAATCGCGAAGGGCCGCGGCGGATCGGCAACGGGACAGCCCCATCGCAGGCACGGCTCCTCATCGAAGTCGACCCGCGCAATCACGCGGTTGTCGGAAACCACACCGACCGGCCAGAGGACTTCCCCGTCCCAAATCCATGAGCGTGCCAGCACGAACGCTTGCTCCACATCGGACCAGCCGAACGTGCCGATGCGTCGCGACACCTTGCCGCTTCCATCATCAACGTAAAAGCTCGCCCAGAAGTAATCTGCGTGCCACTCGAAGATCTCGAGCGAGCCCACCTCGGGGCCCACCTGAATCGGAACGCGCGTCCCGTCGCCCCACGCGTACACGTAGCTAAATACATCGATGGCGGACCAGAGAACCTGGTCATTCGGTCCAACCCAAACCGGGAACGCAGTGGGCAGATCCAACGGCGGCTCTATCACCTCGCCTTCGGGCCACCATCGGAAGACGCGTTCCGATTGCGGGTTGGTATAGGTCATAACGCGGTCGGCAACCGCAGCGCCCAACATCGTATTGGGTGCGAGGGCACCTTCCTCTACCCATGTCTGGCCTCCGTCGGTCGAGCTGTAGAAGGCATTCCGCGCATCCGGGGATGCTTCCAAGAGCGGCCCGCATTCGCCCTGAAGGCACACCGCCGCCCAGCGTCGTGATCCACTCGGGTTCGCCGCGCTTGTAAAGACGTGCGCCCCCGGAACTGGCTGTCCGAT
>CALFYR010000397.1 GCA_937954195.1 uncultured Dehalococcoidia bacterium | reverse complement strand
TGGAGGTCGGCGTCGATGTCGTCCGCGCTCATCGAGGCAAGGGCCTCGGCGAGGTCGTGGTCAAAGCCGTCACCCGTGAAATCCTTGAGCGCGGACAGACGCCGGTGTACTTCTGCGGCGTCTCCAACATCCGCTCGAACCGCACCGCGCTCGGCTCCGGCTACCTGCCCGCCTGCTCCGATGGGACCGTGCTCGTCCTCTAGCCGGCGTACTCCCAGCCGAGTTCGCGCTCAATCAGCATGTCGCCTGCGCGCAGCCGCTCGCCATCCGTGCAGCGTCCGATCACGATGGTGTGGTCGCCGGTCGGGTGGAACTCCACCGCCTCGCACGCGATCCATCCGAGGGCGGTATCAAGTCCCGGGCAACCATTCTCGTGTAGCCCGTGCGGAATGCCCGCCAGCTTGTCGATCACTTGCGAAGCAGCTTCTTCGGACCGTCCCCGCACCTTGCTCGCTTCCGAAGGCATGACCACCCGCCGCGCGATATCCAGGCCGTCTTTCTCGTGCAGAAGATTCACCGTGAAGGCGTTCGTTTCCCGGATGAAACGCAGCGTCCGCGCGTCATTCTCGATCGAGACCGCGAGCAACCGCGGTTTGAACGACACCTGCATCACCCAGTCCGCCAACATCGCGTTCATAGTGCCGTCATTGCTGCGCGAGCCGATGACGTGGACGCCATACGAAAGCGCCAACAGGGCCTGTTCAACGCCTTCCAGCTCCTTGGGCGAACCGGGCAGTTGCGGCAGTTCTTGCGGATGGGTCATGGGGTGTCCTCGCGCTCATGGAATACACCCATGGTGCCACGCGGAGGGTTAGAAGGCAGTGAGCAAACGGGCCTATGCCAACTGGCCGTTCGCCTCGAGCTGCTGCTTGAGCGATTCGAGCGATGGCACCGGCTTCCCGTTGAGCGAATCGAGCGCGTCGATCACGTCATCGCTGGCGTCCTCAGCGAAGGCGAGGTCCACCAGCTCCTGGCGGTCGGGCTGCATGCCCGCTTCGAACAGGTGCTTCACGAGTGATTCAACGTCAGTCCAGGGTGCTGCCATGTGGTTCTCCTTCGGGCCGCGCTCATACCTCGCTCCGGAGAACGAGGAATTTCGCATCAATCTCGCGACTGCGGAAATGT
>CALFYR010000396.1 GCA_937954195.1 uncultured Dehalococcoidia bacterium | reverse complement strand
AACGCTCGACACCTACGTATTACCGCGGCTGCTGGCACGTAGTTAGCCGTGTCTTATTCGTGAAGTACCGTCAGAACTTCTTCCTTCACAAAAGGGGTTTACGACCCTAGGGCCTTCGTCCCCCACGCGGAATTGCTGCGTCAGGCTTTCGCCCATTGCGCAAGATTCTTAGCTGCTGCCTCCCGTAGGAGTCGGGGCCGTATCTCAGTCCCCGTGTGGCTGACCATCCTCTCAGACCAGCTACCGATCGTCGCCTTGGTAGGCCATTACCCCACCAACAAGCTAATCGGACGCGGGCCCCTCTCATAGCGCCGGAGCTTTTACCATTCGGATTCTCACCGAAGGTGTTATGCGGTATTAGCTCGCCTTTCGGCGAGTTATTCCCCACTACGAGGCAGGTTACCCACGTGTTACTCACCCGTTCGCCACTAACCCGAAGGTTCGTACGACTTGCATGCCTAATACATTCCGCCAGCGTTTGTCCTGAGCCAGGATCAAACTCTCCGAAAAAACAAAACACCGATCTCACGACCGGTCAGTTCCGTTGTTAACGGGTCCCAGACGTTCTCTTTCGTCCGCTATCCAGTTGTTAAAGTGCGCTGGCCCCTTTTTTGAGGCCCGAACGAGAAGACTAGCCTCTCCGAACGGACCTGTCAACCAGGCCCCTCGCTTCGCGGCAGGCTCGCCTGCCATCCGAATCCTTGGGGGACTCCCAGCGTTGCACCCTCCGCCCTTCTCCGCAACCCCCACGCCCGGAATTTCACGCTTGGACCTTTCCGCCCCGCTCCTCCCACTTCCGCTTCTGCTTCCGCCGAACCCGCTCATCCACCGGCAGATACCGCCCCAGGTACTCCTCGGCGAACTCCGCAAACGTCCCTTCGCCAATCGCCAGCCGCATCCGCTCGCACAGCCGAACCAGGTACCGCACGTTGTGGATCGTCGCCAGCCGGTACCCCAGCAGCTCATCGTTCCGGAATAGGTGATGCACGTACGCCATGCTGAACTCCCGGCACGTCAGGCAATCACACCCGGCGTCCACCGGCTCCGCGTCCTCCCGGAACCGGGCATTCCGAATGTTCACCCGCCCGCCATCTGTGAAGAGCGCACCGTTCCGCCCTAGCCGCGTCGGTAGCACACAGTCGAACATGTCTACCCCGAGGCCCACCGCGTTTACGAGATCCTCCGGGCTCCCCACACCCATCAGGTAGCGCGGCTTCGTCTCCGGCAGTTCGTGCGTAACGACGCGGGTCATCGCCCACATCAGATCTTTCGATTCTCCGACCGAAAGCCCGCCAATGCTGTAGCCCGGCGCGTCCGCTGCGGCGGCTTCCCGCGCATGGAATCGCCGCAACTCCTCGTGTGTCCCACCCTGGACAATCGCGAACGTGGTCAGCCCGGGCTGCGCCGTCCTGCATCGTTCGAACCACCGCAGCGTGCGCTCGACGGCGTCCCGTGCCGGCTCGAACTCGGACTCCCCGGGCAACACATGGTCCAGCGGCATCGCGATATCGACGCCCAGCGCCGCCTGCACCTCCATCGCCAGCTCCGGGGTGTACTGGTGCTCGGACCCATCGATGTGCGAACGGAAACGCACACCCTCTTCCGAAACCTTCCGCAGGTTGCTCAGGCTGAACACCTGGAAGCCGCCGCTATCCGAAAGGACCGGGCCGTCCCAGCGCATGAACTGGTGTACGCCGCCCATCTTCCGGACGAGCTCGTGGCCCGGCCGGAGGTACAGGTGGTATGCGTTCACGAGCATGATGCCCGCGCCCGTGGCCCGGACCTCGTCGGGCAGCAGTGCTTTCACGTTCGCCAGCGTCCCCACCGGCATGAACGCCGGCGTGGGAAACGACCCGTGTGCGGTCGTCACCACGCCGGTGCGCGGCGAACTGGGCCCGGCAGGCTGGTTCGTAAGCTGGAAGCCAAATCGGGGAGCGCTCACAGGCGATAGGGTACCCGGATCCCCGGGTCATCCGCCGAAAAATCGCGGGTGTTCCGCGTGACCAGCGGGCAGCCGGCCACCCGAGCCGTGGCAAGCACAATGGCGTCCGGCAGCTTGAGCCGGGAACTTCGCCGCACGAGGATTGCTTCGTCTGCGATATCGTCGGAAAGATCGACCACCGTGAGGGTGGACATCAGGTGCCGCGCAGCTTCTTCCTCGGCGGAAGTTCGGCATCCAACGAGCACCTCAATCCAGCTGATCCGGCTGATTCGGCAGTCTTCTTCCGCCAGGATTTCGTGGTTGGCCTCAGGATGACCGGCAAGCGCATCGATGAGGACGTTGCTATCCAGGACACGCGTCACTCGTCCCGGTCCCACTCGGCGCGGAGCTGGCGCTGGTACTCCACTCCATCGATATCGCGGTCCTTCCACATACCAAATGCCGCATCAAGTGCCGCGCGCCGCTCTTCCATCCGCGCCTCTCGTTCCCGCAGCAGCAATTCGACACCCCGGCGCACAGCCTCCGCCCGCGAGATCCCCTCCCGCTCGCAAATGCGCCGCAAGCCATCGAGCTGCTCGTCAGTCAGATCAATGCTCTTCCGCATGACGTCATCATACC
>CALFYR010000395.1 GCA_937954195.1 uncultured Dehalococcoidia bacterium | reverse complement strand
GGGTCCGGTACCGTGGCTATCATCCCGCGTTCCGCGAAATATGGGTGACGTACGGCCTCCGGCATCGTCCTCACCACGCCGTATGGTGCGCCGACCTCGTCCATGGCGGTGGCGACTTCGGATGTTGTCCGGGTCAGTGCCCATTCGTCCAGCATTCGCTCGGTGCCTTCGCGGTCAGCAGCCGTCGATTCCCCGGCTGCCATCGCGAGCCGCTGCCAGTTCCTCGGCGACCCCGCGTTGATGGCAACGAATCCATCCCGTGTTTCCTGAAGGCCGTGCCGGAACGGTACCCACTCGTCTCCTTCGTTCGCCGATAGCGCCGGTGCAGCGGCCTCTGCGAGGAATGAGAGCTGACTGTCCATCAGGGTCACGTTGATCGCCTGACCCTCGCCGGTGCGGTCCCGGTCGTAGAGCGCCGCAAGAATGGCGGTGCACGCGTTCATGCCCGTCGCGATGTCGGCTACGGTCACGCCCGGCGCGAAAGGCCGATCGCCGCCCTGGGCCTGCTGTTGAACCCATAACCAACCGGACTCCGCATGGGCCGTGGCTCCGAAGGCCCCCCGATTTGCGAACGAGGTCCCCTCGCCGAACCCGCTAATCGACGCGTAGATGAGCCGAGGATTGATCTGCCGAAGTTCCTCGTAGCCAAGGCCAAGCGCTGCGAGCGCTCCTGGTCGGTAGTTCTGCACGAGAACATCGGCGGATTCAGCGAGCTTGCGGGCGATGGCGAATCCCGCCGGGACCTTCAGGTCAACCACGAGCGAGCGCTTTCCAACGTTTTGGCCCGCCGGCCCAGCCGTCCGGCGCGGTTTCCCGGTCGGCGTCGGCAATGGAGGGTCGATCTTGACCACATCGGCTCCGAGGTCAGCCAGCATGCGCGTGCAGTAAGGCCCTGCAACGATTTGCGTCAGGTCGAGGACGCGCACTCCGGAAAGGATCCGCCTAGCTGGCATGTGTTCCGCCGCTCCCGGCCAGGCGAGGCCGAACCCGCTGGAGACGCTGTCCGCGCTCAGGTGCCGGGCCCATGGATGCGCGCATCACGAATTCGGACGACCGAAGTTCCACCGGCGGTAGTTTCGCCCCGGCAATTCGTTGCACAAGGCGTTCTACGAGCGCCTTCGCGATCGCCGCGTAGTCCTCCCGAACGACCGAGATGGGGGGCGTGTAGGCCCGGTGCCATTGTGAGTCGCCGAACGACATGAACGAGACGTCGTCGGGTATGGAGAGGCCAGCTGAATGGATACCTTCGAGCACATACGGAGTGAGGCGGCCGTTCGCTGAAATGATCGCTGTGGGGGCATCGCTGGCGGCCATCAGTGCCTGGACTTCCGCAATGCAGTCATCCGGCCCGTTGACCAATACGTTGGTGATGTCGCTCGGCGGAATGCCCTCCTCTCCGAGCACGTGTTCAAGCCGTTCGTGGCGCCTTCGGCCGCTCGGTGTGGCCGCGTGGGCGAAGAGGAACACGGCGAACTTCCGGTGGCCGAGCCGCGCGAGCCGGCGGTAGCCAATAGTCGCTCCGACAGCATCGGACGTCGTTCTTCCATACACATTGATCCGGGCGCCGGGTGGGAGTTCGAGGTCGCTCGCGGTGAATTCGGGTTCGACGGGGATAGGTCCATTGACCAGTTCGACGAGGGACCGCGTGATTGGGAACAGGCCGCGTCCGATGATGAGCCCATCGACCCGGTAGTCCCGCATCCGAGAGAGCTCGGCGTCCTAGATGTCCGGCGAGTCCTGGCCGTCGCCGACCAGCACCGTGTACCCGAGCTCATGGGCGGCCCGGACGATGGCGCGCAAGTGATCGTACGAGATCGGATTTTCCAGGTTTGGGGCGAGCAACCCGATGGTCCCCGTCCGCGCCAGGCGGAGTGCCTGCGCCGACCGGCTCGGCCGGTACCCGAGTTCATCGGCGATTGCTCGGATCCGCGCGCGCGTCTTCTCACTCACGCGTGGCTCACCGGAAAGCGAACGGGACACCGTGGATGTGGAAACGCCCGCTTTCCGCGCGACATCATGAATCGTCGCACGTTGGAACGGCTGCGCCGCGGGCTCCCGGTTGCCGGGCGTGGGATGGTCGGTTGCGTCGCTCATCTGTCTCTCACTGGGCAGGTGTCGCCGTGTCTTCGGGCGCGCCGCCGAGTTTATCGAGCAACTCAAGGCTCTGACGCGCCTCAGCGACGAATTTGGCCATGACATCAGCGACGGTCGTTTCTTCTTCGAACCAGGCGATGCCCTGCCCAAGCCCACTGCCCAGTAGCGGCTCGACCTCATACCGGTCGATCGCGCCGAGCAGGTCACCCACGAGGATGTCCTGGTACGGCATCTTCAGGGGCTCGGGTGCATCTGGGGCGGCCCATTCGTCGGTGTAGGCGGTGCGCAGCTGGCGGTTGGTCTTACCGCTCTTGGACCGCGTGACCACGGTGTCGTCGGATTTTGCGGCGAGGAGCTTCGGCATCAATTTTTCGGAGGTGTGGGATTCGCGGGTGACGAGCCAGGCGGTGCCAACCCAGACTCCCACTGCGCCCATGGCCATGGCCGCGACGATGTGCTGGCCGGTGGCAACGCCACCGGCGGCGAGGACCGGCACGTCGCCAGCCATTTTGGTGATTTGCGGGACCAGTGAGAACGTGCCGATGGGGCCCGTGTGGGCGCCGGAATCGTGGCCCTGGGCGACCAGGATTTCGGCTCCCTGGTTGAGCGCCTTGACGGCGTGCTTTGGGTTGCCGACCAGGGCGACGACACGCTTGCCGGCGTCCTTGGCCGCGGCGATGAATTCGGGCGGGCTGCCGATGCCCATGGCGAAAATATCCACATCCGAAGCGAGCACGACATCCGCCTGGCGGCGTGCGACTTCGTTCGAGCGGACGAAGCGGGACCGAGGTCCCGCCTGTCCGTCGCGGGGGACGTTGTACTTGTCGTAGAGGTGATCGACGAAGGCGCGGTGGCCATCTGGGATCTCGGCTTCGATGTCTTCGCGGTTGTTTCGTTCCGGCATGTCCTGGGGAAGGACGAGATCCACGCCGAAGGGCCGGGACCCCACTCGCTGGCGGATTTCGGCGAGGGTGGATTCGATTTCCTCGGGGAACATGCGGGTGGCACCCAGGACACCGACCCCGCCAGCGAGGCACACCGCCACGACAACATCCTTGCTGTGGCTGAAGGCGAAGATGGGGTGTTGCACGCCGAGGATGTCGCAGATGCGGGTGTGGATGGGGGAGCGTTGCACGGGCCAGCCTCCTTGGCGCGCAAACCTTTACACACTCAAACGCGGTTGGCAAGGGTGGGTGATGGCGGGCGATTTGCGTTCGATTTCGGTCGAATCCGCTCGTAACGGGCCGGGACGTGGTTGACACCATGTCGCGAAT
>CALFYR010000394.1 GCA_937954195.1 uncultured Dehalococcoidia bacterium | reverse complement strand
GGAGAACTTCAGCCTTGGGGAACTGGGCGAGGAGTGACGGGTGGCCGTCACCGGCAGAAGCGCATTGAAAAGTCATTCTCTCTGGAGAAGAGTGCTGATCGGGTGTGGATTTCTCGCGCTCATCGCAACCTTTCTGTTGGCGTGGGGCGCTTGCTCCGTTCCAGAAGTAGGCGTCGTCAACGACACAGGCTCGCCCGTGAGGCTCTTGGGATGCGCCGAAATGGGTATTTTGGATGCCAACCAGAGCCGCGAAATCCGTCCGGAGTCCCCGTGCCTCGTGCTCTCCCGTGGTGGGAGCTACCTGGGATGCCTGGACTTCCCGGATTCAGCCTTCCTGAACGAAGAGACCGTCGCGGTCAGCTCGCTCAACGCCGAGATTGCGATGGACGACTGTACTCGTTCGGACGACTACAACAGGCTGACGTGGATTCAACGGCATTGGCCCTAGTTCACTCAAGAACGCTGGCAACCGACGCGGGGCAAATCGGGTCCATTTAGCCCGTGGGATTCGCTTATGGTACGAGCCCGCCCGAACCCGCTCAAAGGTGCGTTGTCGCCGTTGGGCTGCAGGCCGGTCGGCGCCCAGGCGATCAAGCTTCTCAGCCAGCACCTCCCAAACCTTGTGCCCCGTCGAGGGCACAACTGCCTCCCGCCGCTAGCTGATCCGCCGCATTACCGCGAGCGCGCCCTTCTGCCAGGCCACGCGGTGGGTGACGCCGGTTTCGTAGCGGCCCTTGTTGGCTTCGTACCAGTCCCAGGCGCGGATGAGCGCCTCGGCGTTCGAGTACTTCGGCGCCCAGTCGAGCAGCCGCTTCGCCTTATCGACCTCGACGTAGGAATCGCGCCACATGGTGCCGTAGTGCCAGGCCGCCAGCGGTGAAAGGCGCATCACTTCGAGCACGCGCAGTGCCATCTCGCCAGGGCGGGCCGGCAGGTGCCACAGCCGCGAGCCGGAGCCGGCGTGGTCGAACAGCGCCTGCATGTCCTCGTTCAGTGTCTGGTAGCGGTCCGCGCCGATGTTCATCGTTTCGTTGATGACATCCGGCTTGATGGCCGCGCGGTAGATGGCGTCGACCAGGTCCGAGACTTCGAGCAGCTGGTAATGGTTCTCGCCGTTGCCCAGCAACGGGATCTTCCGCCCTTCCGCTATCCATTCGAACAGGATTTCGAACACACCCAGCCGGCCGGTCCCGAGGAACGTCTTCGGCCGGATGATGTTCACCTCCAGCCCGCGATCCTGGTACTGCTTGCAGATGTCCTCTCCGACTACCTTGCTCGAGCCGTAGTGCCCGAGCGGGATCATCGGCGAATCCTCATCGATGGGGTGCACCTTCGGCACCCCGTACACGGCGGTGCTCGAAATGAACACCACGCGCTTGATCCCCGCTTTCAACGCTTCGTGCAGCACGTAGCGCGTGCCCCGCACGTTGACCTCGTAGATCTTCTTC
>CALFYR010000393.1 GCA_937954195.1 uncultured Dehalococcoidia bacterium | reverse complement strand
CGTCAACGATGTCGACGGGCTCGGCCGTCTGATCGAGCGCCAGATCCAGTCGATCCCGCACATCCGCGATACCTTCACGATCCTCACGTTCGAGGCATTCGGGACGAGGTAGCCACTGGTGGATGCGCCATCGCTTGGTGAGGTGCTGGGGAAGTGGTCGGTGGATGTGCCGTGGGTACTTGCGGCATTGCTTGCTGTGGCCTGGTACTTGCGAGCCTTCCTCAACGCTCGGCGCCGCCGTCAGGCGCACCCGTTGTATCGCCTCATTTCGTATTGCGCCGGCGTGGCGCTCGCGCTCCTGGCCGTCATCTCGCCGCTGGAGCACTACGGTAACGAGCTGCTCTGGGTAAATTTCACGGGGTTCCTCGTACTCACCATGATCGCACCGGCGCTCATCGTCTTCGGAGCGCCGCTCACCCTCGCGTTTCGTGTCGCGGGCACAGCCGGCCGGCGACGACTGCGGTCCTTCTACCGCCATCGTCTCGTCGCGGCCGTGTCGTTTCCTGTCGTGACCTGGCTGCTCTTCGCGGTGGTTACCTATCTGTGGCAGTTCACCGCGCTGGCCGACCGTGCGGCGGAGCACGTGTTCGTCCGGGATGTCCAACAGCTCACATCACTAACGGTGGGGCTCTTGTTCTGGCTGCCAGCTATCGCCAGCGACCCGCTGCGCTGGCGCCTCGCGTATCCGCTCCGCGCGCTCTATGTCTTCGTGGAGATGACCCACAAAGGGCTCTTCGGCGGCATGTTCCTGAGCATGAACACCGCAATGCACGATGGCTTCGCCCGCAACCTGCCGGCATGGGGGCCGGACGCCATCACCGACCAGCGAATCGCCATCCTCATTCTCTGGATCGGCGGCAACCTCGTCTTCCTGGTAGGCCTGGTCGGCATCGTCATCCGCTGGATGCAGTACGAGAAACGCAACCAGCACAGGACGGACTGGCGGCTGAGACTCCAGCGGGAAGCGGCCGAGCGCAAAAGGCTTGCGCTCGACCAGGTGTTCACCAAGGGCGTCTAGCTAGCGGTAATTCCCGAACTTCAGCTCAATGCCGTAGTCCTCTGCCTTCAGGTCCGTGATGACTTGCTGGAGTTCATCGCGGCTTGGGCTCGAAACGCGCACCGCATCTCCTTGTACCTGCGCCTGGACCTTCTTGTACTTCTGGTCCTTGATGAAGCGCACGATCTTCTTCGCGATATCTTGCTCGATGCCCTGGACGAGCGAGACTTCCTGGCGGATCGTGCCGCCCGAGGCCTTCTGTTCGGTGCCGCGCACGAGGTTCTTCACCGGTACGTTGCGCGCGATGAGCCGACCGGTGAGCACCTGCCACATCGCCTCGAGCTTATAGTCGTCCTGGGCGTGCAGGTTGAGCTTCGTGGCACCGTGCTCGTAGCCGATCTCCGCGACGACGCCTTTGAAATCGAACCGGTTGGCGATTTCCTTCTGCGCCTGGTTCACCGCGTTGGCGACCTCCTGGAGGTCGCACCCGGTCGTGATGTCGAATGTCTCATCTTTCGCCATACGCCTAGGGTACAGGTCGTGGCGTGGCTGGGAATAGCGCCTGCCACTCTGCCTTGTAGACTCCCGCGCAATGCGCCCGGACGAATTCGCGCCCGAGATCTACCTGTCTGACTGGGTGTTCACGGTGGCTCTCGGGGCCGGTGTTGGCCTCGTACTGGCTGGCCCGCTGATGCTCGCTCTCGGGCGGGGCCGGCTTTCTGGCTTGCTCCTGCTCGTGTCGGGCGTCGTGCTCACCGCGCTGGTGAGCACGCTCGCGCTGGACGCGGCGCCGTGGGACACCCTCGATTTCCAACTCAAGCCCTACCTCGCCGTCGTGGCCGAAACGGCGGTGATGGCCGGCGCGCTCGCACTCGGAGCCGCAGGGACGCTCCTGGCCGTCCTCGCCGGCGACCAGCTTTCCCGCAGGCGAGGGTTACCCCGCGTTGTGCCAATCGCCGCGGCGTTGACCGGAGCCACCGCGGTGGCCGTGGTCTCATTGCTGCTCCTCGAGACGGTGGCGCGGGCGCCGCGACACCCCGAAGGCACAGACACCTCGAACCCGCACCCAATCCGGGTGGTCGTTGGGGAGCTGGAGGTGCCTTCCGGCCTCGCTGTGGCCGCGAATGGCGACCTCGCCGTTGTCGAACTCAACCGCAACCGTCTGCTCCTCTTCGAACCAGCGGGTGATGGCTACGAGCTGGTCGATGAGTTCGCCCTGGGGTTGCCCCAACGGTCGCTCGCCTTCCACACGGCGTTCCATCCGGCGTATCCAGAACAGCCGGCCATCTTCGTCACGGTGCGGCGCGTCGAAGGCGAAAGTTCGACGCTCGAAGTGCTCCAGGTATCGACGACCGATGGGCGCATCGAACGCATGATTGGGGGCCTGCCGATCGCGCAGGGCGGGCGAACGAACCACTACGGCGGCGCGATCGCAATCTGCGGGGACAGCCTGTTTGTTTCCACGAGCGACACGGATTCGCTGGACGGGACCAAGGAGCCCGGTACGCGGCGGCATGCCGAACGGGTGCTGGCGCAGCAACCGGATTCGGGCGCGGGCCAGGTGATGCGGTGGACGCTGACTGGCGACACCATCGCCGGCGACGGCGTGTTTGGCAACGTATTCCCCTCGTTCGCAATGGGCCTGCGCAATCCCTACGCGATGACCTGCGATGCGGCGACCGGCTACGTCTGGGTCGCGGACAATGGCGAAGAGGGGTTCGACCAGCTGCGATTGGTCGAGCCCGGTTCGAACCACGGGTGGCCTGCGACATCCGAGCGGATTGTCCCCACTGCGCCGTGGTTCGACATGAAGGACGCCCGCGTGGCCCCATCCGGTCTCGCGAGCAGACCCGGTGACACCGATCAGCTCGTCATGTCGGGCTTCGTCTCGGGGGGAGTCTACGAATGGACTCTCGACCGGGACGCCCGGACAGTGGCGGCGATTCGGCTGCTGGCCGACGTGCCGGGAGGCGCGTTCGCCGTGGCCATCGACCACGAGGGATGCGTCCTGGTGTCGGGTGGAATCGAGCTGTACCGGGTCCTCGAACCGGGGTGCGAGTGAGGGCTTCCCAGCACTGAACAGCGAGCCAGCCACTCCGGTAGACTGGGTTTCAGCCTCACCCGGGTGCGAATGCCATGAAAAACGAAAACCGCGCGAACGAACTTCGCGCTGAATACGACGAAGCGGTAGTCCAGGAGGGCCGGGAACTTGCCGGTCCGTTCATGACCGTCTCCGGCCGCCCCATCGATCGGCTCTACGACGCCACCGACGTCGAGGGACTCGACTATGAGCGCGACATCAACCTCCCCGGGAACTACCCCTACACGCGAGGCATTCACCGCACCGGCTACCGCGGCAAGCCGTGGACCATCCGCATGTTCAGCGGCTTCGGCAGCGTGGAGGAGACGAACCAGCGGTACAAGGACCTGCTCGCGAGCGGGAACAACGGCCTCAGCATCGCCTTCGATATGCCGACGCTGATGGGCTACGACCACGATGAACCGTGGGCCGAAGGCGAGTTCGGCAGTTGCGGTGTTGCCGTCGATTCGCTCAGCGACATGGAAATCCTGCTCAGCGACCTCCCCCTCGACAAGATCACGACATCCATGACCATTAACAGCCCGGCGCCGGTGGTCTGGGCGCTCTTCATCGCCGCCGCGGAAAAGCGCGGCATCCCCCGGGCCAAGCTGGCCGGCACGCTCCAGAACGACATCCTCAAGGAGTACATCGCCCAGAACGAGTTCATCTACCCGCCCGATGACTCGATGCGGCTGGTGACCGACACCATCGAGTTCGCCTCGAACGAGATGCCACTCTGGAACCCGGTGAGCGTCAGCGGCTATCACATCCGCGAAGCCGGCGCGACGGCCGCGCAAGAGCTGGCGTTCACGCTGGCCGACGGCATCGAGTACGTGAAGTGGGGCATCGCCCGGGGGCTGGACATCGATGCGTTCGCCGGACGCATCAGCTTCTTCTTCAACAGCCACAACGACTTCTTTGAGGAGGTCGCCAAGTTCCGCGCCGCGCGCCGCATCTGGGCCCGCCAGATGCGCGAACGTTTTGGCGCAAAGAACCCGCGATCGTGGCTCATGCGCTTCCACACCCAGACGGCAGGCGTCTCGCTCACCGAGCAGCAGCCCGAGGTGAACCTGGTCCGCGTGGCCATCCAGGCGCTTGCCGCCGTCATGGGCGGCACGCAGTCGCTCCACACCGACGCGATGGACGAAGCGATCGCGCTCCCCAGCGACAAGGCGGCGAAGCTGGCGGTCCGCACACAGCAGGTGATCCTCCACGAAAGCGGCGTCGTGAATACCGTCGACCCGCTCGGAGGCAGTTACTTCGTGGAGAAGCTCACGACGGACATGGAGAACGAGGTCCTCAAGTACTTCGAACAGATCGAGTCGCTCGGCGGCGTCATCCCGGCGATCGAGACCGGCTTCTTCCAGAAGGAGATCGCCGATGCCAGCGCCCGCTTCCAGTTCGAGGTCGACACCCGGGACCGCATCGTCGTTGGCGTGAACGAATACGTGAGCGACGAGAAGCCAGACATCCCGATCCTCAAGTTCGACCCCGAGGGCGAGAAGCGGCACCTGGCCCGACTGAAGAAGCACAAGGCCGAGAGGGACGCCGCGGAGCACTCCGCAGCCATGTCCGCGCTGGAATCCGCCAGCCGCGACCCGAAAGCCAACACGATGCCGTTCATCCT
>CALFYR010000392.1 GCA_937954195.1 uncultured Dehalococcoidia bacterium | reverse complement strand
CATCGTGTTCATCCTTACGGATAACCTCGGCTACGGTGAGGTCGGCGCCTACGGTGGAGGCGTCACCCGGGGGGCGCCAACGCCACGTATCGACTCGCTTGCCAGGGAAGGCATGCGTTTCCTGAACTTCAACATGGAAACGCAGTGCACACCGAGCCGGTCGAGCCTGATGACCGGTCGCTGGGCGATTCGGTCCGGCACTCACTCGGTGCCGTTCGGGGGCGTCGCCGACGGCTTGACGCAATGGGAAGTGACCATCGGCGAGGCTCTGGCCGACACGGGTTACGCGACCGGCTATTACGGCAAGTGGCACCTCGGTAGCCACGACGGCCGCCTGCCCAATGATCAGGGCTTCGACGAATGGTTCGGCATCCCGCGGACGACCGACGAGGCGCTCTGGCCGACTTCACCTGGCTGGTCCGCAGACATCATGCCCGCGGAACGGATGATGGAAGGCCGCAAGGGCGAGAAGAGCCGTCCGCTAGGGGTTTACGACGTGACGCAGCGCCGTCTCATCGACGCGGAGATCACACGCCGGGCGGTTTCCTTCATCGGCACCCAGGCCCGGGCGGGCCGGCCCTTCTTCGCCTACGTGGCGCTCACGCAACCGCACCTGCCGACTGAGCCGAACCCAACGTTCAAGGGACGGACCGGCAACGGCGACTGGGCGGACATGCTCGCCGAAATGGACGCTAACGTCGGCCAGATGCTCGACGCGGTGGACCGGGCCGGCATCCGCGACAACACGATCGTCGTCTTCACCAGCGACAACGGCCCGGAGTACATCCGTCCCTGGGACGGGTGGGCCGGTCCCTGGCGCGGCCAGTACTTCACTGCGCTGGAGGGCGGCATCCGCGTACCCTTCATGATCCGCTGGCCCGGCAAGATTGCTGCCGGGCGCGAAAGCAACGAGATCGTCCATGGCGTGGACATGTTCGCCACGCTTGCCCGATTCGGCGGCGCGAAAGTGCCTACCGACAGGCCGTTTGACAGCATCGACCAGTCGGACTTCTTCCTCGGCAAAACGGAGAAGTCGGCGCGCGAGGGCTTCCCGATATGGTGCGCCGAAAGACTGCAGGCGGTGAAGTGGCGCAACTGGAAGCTGCACTTCTACCGTCAGGACACCATGTTCGACCCGCCGGTCAGGAACCCCGTGCCGACGATCTACAACCTCTACACCGACCCGCGCGAGGAGAAGCCAACACCCGACTCCTGGGTCGTCGGCCCGGTCCTGAAGCTCGTAGGGGAGTTCGAACGGAGCGTGAAGCAGCATCCGCTCATTCCGATGGGCACCCCGGATCCCTATCGGCCCGGCACCGCCCCGCAGTGAGACCACCAGCTGACAAGGCGCTGCAGGGGACGCCGCAAAAGCGGCACCCCTGAGCGCCGTCGTTCGGCGTTTTTCCCCTTACGGCGCGAGAATGGGCGATAGCTGAGGGTCAGGGAGAGGCGCGTGCCGGAACTAAGCCGGTTCTTCGGAATCATCATCGCCATGTACTAAACGACCATGCGCCACCGCATTTCCATGCGAAGTACGGTGGCGAGCAAGCATCCATCCGAATCGATACCGGGCAGGTTCTCGAGGGTGCCCTTGGTGCCCGTGCGCTACGTCTCGTGCACGAATGGCGCCTGCCGCATCAATCG
>CALFYR010000391.1 GCA_937954195.1 uncultured Dehalococcoidia bacterium | reverse complement strand
CCTGGTGAAGCAGGCGGACGTCGTGATCGCGAACTACCGGCCGGGGGTCGCGGCTCGGATCGGTGTGGACTACGGCACCCTCAGCGCTATCAACCCACGACTTATCTATTGCGAGAACACTGCCTTCGGCGCGAAGGGGCCGTACAAGGACCGCGCGGGCTTCGACCTCGTTTCGCAGGCGATGACAGGCATTATGTCGTTCGAAGGAGCCGGCGGGTTGCCGCACCCCATCATTACGACCTCGCCAACCGACCTGGCCGCCGGGTTCTTCATGGCCTACGGGGTCGCCGCCGCGCTTTACCAGCGAGAGCACACCGGCAAGGGCCAGCGGATCGAGACGAGCCTGTTCGCGGCGGGGCTCGCGATCCAGTACCGCCCGATCTTTTCAATCGAGCGGCTCGACCGGGAGACTCGCGAAGACCTGCTCGCGGCGCTGGACCGGGCGAAGGCCGAAGGCAAGCGGGCCGAGGATGTCATCAAGGACCACCCCTCGCGCCACGACGCGCTCAGGCGAGCGAACCCGTACTACAAGGTGTACGAAACCCGGGACTCCTACATCGCGCTGGCCTGCCTGAACAACCGGCTTCGGCGGCTCGCCTGCCAGGTGCTGGAGGTCGAGGACCCCCGAGTGGAAGGCGACCAGTTCAATGTGGACACTCTCAGCGCCGACGAGACCATCGTCCTCAGTGAGCTCATCAAGGCGATCTTCACGAACCGGACCACGGACGAATGGGTCGAGGCATTCGACGCGGCCGGCGTTCCCTGCGGCGCAGTCCGAATGACGGCGGAACTTTTCGACGACCCGCAGGTGGTCGAAGGGGATTTGATCGTCGAGCTCGAACATTCGGTGCTGGGTCCGGTGCGGATGGCGAACAGCCCTCTTCGGATGTCTGGCGGGGAGACCGGTTCGCGGCGCGCTTCACCTGCGCTGGGCGAACACACGCGCGAGTTCCTCGCTGAGCACGGGTATTCGGAAGCCGAAGTGGGCGAACTCGAAGCGGCGGGAGTGGTCCGAAGCTGGCGTCGAGCCGACTGACGGCTACTGAATCGACAGCAACTCCACGAGGAAGATGAGGTCCGTATCGGGTGGGATTGCGCCCTGCCCACGGCTGCCATAGGCGAGAGCCGACGGGATGTACATGAGCCGCTGTCCACCAGCCTTCATGGTAGCGAGCCCCTCATCCCAGCCACGGATGACCTGGCCCGCCCCGATGACGAACGTGAACGGCTGGCCGGCATCGAGCGAGCTCTGGTAGCGGGTGCCGTCGGTGAAGTAGAGCGTGTAGTGGACGGTCAGCCTCTGCCCTGCCTGCGGTTCCGGCCCACTCCCTTCGACGATGTCTTCGTAGCGAAGGCCGCTCTCCGTGGCAATTGGATCCGTGAATTCGGGCATGGCGGCCGGCGTGGGCGATGCCGGTTCGGACGTCGTGGTGCCGTTTGGTTCCGTCGGGTCGGCATCGTCGTCGTCTCCGCCGCAGGAGGCGATCATCGCGCCAAACAGCGGAATCGTGAGCAGCAAGAGCAGGAGCCGGGGAGTCATCCTCATGATGGGAGCGTATTCCCGGCGGCGAATATGCGCAGCGATCGTTCATCAATTTCTAATTCGCCACTCAACCCGGCGACTGTTCGTTCCGATACCTAGAGGGATCATGCCCAACGGAGATTGTGTGCCGGGCCCCAGAGACTTCCTTGCGCTTCTTTCCGACCCGGAAATGCTCCAGCTGATGCTGGTGGCGTGCCCGGACGGGATCGTCGCGACCGATGCGGATGGCGCGATCACGCTCTATGCGGGAGCGAGCGAGTCCATTTTTCAGTTCGACCCGTTCGAGGTGCTGGGGCAGGACGTCTCCATTCTGCTGGCGACGCCGGAGGCGCGGCGATTACTCCAGGCCGAGATCGACGACGATGGCCACGTAGCGAACCTTGAACTGCCCGGCGTGCGCAAGGGCTCCGAACCGTTCGTGGCGGCGATCTCGGCGGCGCTGATTCGCGACCGCTACGGCGACCCACTGGGCACCGTGATGTACATCCGCGACCACTCAAACGTGCGCGCAATCGAAGACGCACTGCGACGGAACAATGCCCAGCTCAACCACCTTGTTTCGAAGCTGGACCACCTGGCCAGGCATGACCAGTTGACCAAGCTGCTGAACCGGGGAAGCGCTGTCGAGGCAGCCGCGGATGCCATCCTTGCGACCGGGCTCGAAAACGACG
>CALFYR010000390.1 GCA_937954195.1 uncultured Dehalococcoidia bacterium | reverse complement strand
TTGCTCCGCATGCACACAGATACAAAGGTCGTAACCGGTCCCGGAAATAAATCGTTCGCGGTTCGAACACCGGAAGCAGCCGTCCTCTTCCTCGCAGTTCGGCATATCCGCGGGCGTCCCGTTGTACCCCGTCGAGATGATGTGGGAGTCCTTCACGATGACAGCGCCGACGCGCTGGCCCTTGCAGTTCGCGCGTTGCCGCACGGCGATGGCGACGCCCATGAAGTAGTGCTCGCGGTCGGGCCGAATGCGGTCAGTCATCGTCACCGAACCATAGCACGGCATCCCTTCGAGACACGGCCCACACCTGCCGGAAAACTGGCCTTCTGAACTCGGATCGAGTAAACTGTGAAGGTAAGCGAACGATATGCCCCATCTCCCGTTTTCGGGGCTAAGCGCGCTCAGGAATAGCTGCTCCGCCTATGACAACACCCGCGGCTCCCACCACCTATACCGCTGAAAACATCCAGGTTCTCGAAGGCCTCGAGGCCGTTCGGCGGCGGCCCGGCATGTACATCGGCACCACCGATAAAGCCGGCCTCCACCACCTCATCAAAGAGCTCGTCGACAACGCCGTCGATGAAGCGATGGCCGGCTACTGCGACCGCGTCGAAGTCATCATCCATGCCAACGGTTGGTGCACCGTCATCGATAACGGCCGCGGTATCCCCGTCGATATCCAGAAGCAAACCGGCAAGAGCGCGGTCGAGACGGTGCTGACCGTCCTCCATGCGGGCGGCAAGTTCGGCGGCGGCGGGTACAAAGTCTCCGGCGGTCTCCACGGCGTTGGCGCCTCGGTGGTAAATGCCCTCTCCGAGGAGATGTGGGTCGAAGTCGTCCCGGACCCTGAAGCGCAGGGGAAGGACAAGGCGGGCAAGGTCTTCCGCCAGGAGTTCGCGAAAGGCGTGCCTCAGACAGAGCTCGCGCCCAGCCCCCTGAAGGTGAAGGACCGGCCCTACGGCTCCACGCTGAGCTTCAAGCCCGATGCCTCCATCTTCGAGAGCGTCGACTTCGACTTCAAAATCGAAGCCGAGCGGCTCCGCCTCTACGCCTTCCTTACGAAGAAGGTCTGGTTCCGCCTGCTCGATGAGCGCACCGGCCAGGAAGTCAATTACTACTTCGAAGGCGGCATCAAGTCGTTCGTCCGCCACCTCAACCGCGAACGCGAAGTCCTGAACTTCGAGCCCATCTACGCCGAGCGCGAGGTCGAAGGCAACGCCATTGAGTTCGCGATCCAGTACAACGAAGGCTTCAACGAAGCGGTCTACACGTTCGCGAACTCGATCAACACGATCGATGGCGGTTCGCACCTCACCGGTTTCCGGACCTCGCTCACGCGCGTGCTCAACGACTACGCTCGCAAGGCCAAAATTCTCAAAGACAACGATCCCAACCTTACCGGCGATGACACTCGCGAGGGTCTCGTCGCCGTGGTCTCGGTGAAGCTCTCCGAGCCACAGTTCGAAGGTCAGACCAAGACGCGCCTCGGCAACGCCGAAATCGCCGGCCAGGTCCAGACCGTCGTGGGCGAAACGCTCGCCGTCTACCTCGAAGAGAACCCCTCCGACGCCCGGAAAATCATCGATAAGTGCCTCACCGCCAGCCGCGCGCGCGAGGCCGCCCGCAAGGCACGCGACCTCGTGCAGCGCAAGAGCGCGCTCGAAAGTGGCACCCTCCCCGGCAAGCTGGCCGACTGCTCCAGCCGCGATCCCGAAGAATCCGAACTCTTCATCGTTGAGGGCGATTCGGCGGGTGGCTCGGCCAAGCAGGGGCGCGACCGCAAGTACCAGGCGATCCTGCCGCTCTTCGGCAAAATCCTGAACGTGGAAAAGGCCCGCCCGGACAAGATGCTCGGTCACGAAGCCATCAGGCTCGTCATCTCGGCGCTTGGCACCGGAATCCGAGAAACCTTCGACGTGACCCGGCTTCGCTATCACAAAGTCATCATCATGACCGACGCGGACGTCGATGGCGCCCACATCCGGACGCTGCTGCTGACCTTCTTCTTCCGCAACATGCCCGAGCTCATTGAAGGCGGCTATCTCTACATCGCCCAGCCGCCGCTCTACCGGTCCCAGGCAGGCCGCGACGTGCGCTACTTCTACAGCGATGCCCAACTCGATGAGTTCAAGAAGCAGAGCCGCCGCACCAACCTGAACATCCAGCGATTCAAGGGCCTTGGTGAAATGAACGCCGAGCAGCTCTGGGAAACCACCATGAAGCCGGACAACCGCGTCTTGCTCCAGGTAGGCGTTCACGATGCCGGCGCCGCAGACGTGCTTTTCTACGAGCTCATGGGCGACGAGGTGAGCCACCGCCGCAAGTTCATCCAGCAGAACGCGGCCAACGTGAAGAACCTCGACATCTAACACCACCACCGCGCGCGAACGAAACGAGCCGGGCAGTATCCTGTCCGGCTCGTTTGTATGTGACGCACACCGCGCCGGTTACATCGAGGCCTTGATGTACTCCACCATCTGCGTGAGCACCGTACCCCAGCCGTCGTAGAAGCCCATGGCCTCGTGCTGCGCCTTGCCCTCCGGGTCCCGGTGAATGGCGATGGCGGTGTACTTCGTGCCACCACGGCCGTTCGACGCAATGTGGATGACGGCCGTGAAGAATGGGTTCGCGCTGGGCCGGTACCCCGGCAGGAGCGCGTCCGTCCACACCAGCTTCTCGTGGGGCACTACCTCCAGGTAGCAGCCCATGTTTGGGAAGAGCTCACCCTCCGGCGACTTCATCGTCGATGAGAACTTGCCTCCCGGCCGAAGGTCGATTTCGCAGTCGGTGATGAGCCAGGGCCGCGGGGCGAACCACTGCTTCACGTGCTCGGGGTTCGTCCACGCCGCCCAGACCTTCTCAGGCGGCACATCGACCTCACGTTCGAGCACAAGGTCCAGGGAATCATCGATGGCGATTGCTGTGGTCATTCGTCTTCCTCTTTCATGGTAGTGAGATACGCATCGAGCTGGTCCAGCCGACGCTCCCAGATGGAACGCTGCTCGGAGAGCCAGTCCTCCGCGAACCTCAGGCGTTCGGGGACGAGTTCGTAGGTCCGTACCCGCCCGTGTTTGTGTGAGCGCACCAGGCCCGTGCCTTCCAGCACGCCAAGGTGCTGGACGAATGAAGGCAGGGCGATGTCGAACGGCCTGGCCAGTTCGCTCACCGAGGCGGGGCTCAAGCTCAGGCGTTCGACAACACGCCGGCGTGTTGGATCTGCGAGCGCCTTGAACAACGAATCGATCGGAGCCGGCGCCGCGACAGTCATACCGCGCCCCGGAGCACGCGATACACGAGTTCGACCGTTCCGTTCGCGAACGGAGTCGTCGAGATGAGCTTCAGAGGCTGCATCGCTTCGGCCGAGGCCCACACTCGGAATCCACTACCGAGGACAACCGGGAAGATGATCAGCCGGTACTCGTCCACCAGCCCGTTTGCGGCCAACCAGTGGACCAGCGTACGGCTGCCGGTTACGAGAAGGTCCCCCTCAACCATTTGCTTAAGAGCCGTGATCTCCGCCGTGAGGTCACCGCTGACGACCGTCGAATTGTTCCATGCCAGCTCCCGCAGGGTGGTCGTGACCACGTACTTCGGAATGGCGTTCATCCGGTCTGCAAAGTCGCCCTCATAGTTCGGCCAGGCGCCGGCGAAGCTCTCGTACGTCACGCGCCCCAGCAACAGCGCGCCGGCGTCCAAGCACTCGCGGTACTTGTGCTGCACCTGCTCGTCATCCTGGTAATCGAAGACCCATCCCGTGTGCCGATAGCCCGGCTCCCCTCCAGGGGCTTCCATCACGCCGTCGAGACTGACGAACTCACTGACGACAACCTTGCCCATGCATCAAAGGTATCCCTCTGCCATTACTTAGGTCAATACCTAACTGTTTGCTTTCCGCGCGCGGCCGGCATTTGCGTTAACCTACGCGCGGCACCGGGACCAACTCGATACGGCCCGAAGCCAGGACGGTACGCAGCCCCATGCTCCTCACGCTCGATATTGGCAACACCTCCATCCACATCGGTCTCTGGGATGGAGAACGCATCGCACACACCTGGCGCATCGGCGTCGAACAGGAAAAGCTCCCGGACGAGTACGGCGTCCTGCTCATGAACCTCCTGAGCACCGAAGGCCTCGGCTCGAACGATGTCCATGCGTGCATCGTTGGATGTGACGTGCCACCCCTGATCCCGACCTTCGAACAGGTGTGCCGCAAGTACTTCAAAATCGAACCGATGGTCGTGGGCCATGGCCTGCGCACCGGCGTCCGCATCCTGTACGACAACCCCAAGCAGCTCGGTGCCGACCGCATCATCGACGCGGTCGCCGCAAGCAAGCTGTACGGCACCCCGGTCATCATCGTGGACTTCGGTACCGCCACCGTCTTCGACGCTGTCAACGAACAGGGCGACTACCTCGGTGGCGCCATCGCACCCGGCATCGGCATCGCGAGCGAGGCGCTGTTTAGCCGCGCTGCCATGCTCTACCGCG
>CALFYR010000389.1 GCA_937954195.1 uncultured Dehalococcoidia bacterium | reverse complement strand
CCGCGCCGGGACTGCCGTCATATGTGATTGGAGCGAAGTCGAGGCAGTCATCGAACGGCTCCGGAGCCGGAACCACTGATCCGGCGATTCGAAGAAGCGGCCTACGAGGAACTCATCGATATCCTCGTTTGGTACTACGAAGTCAGTGACGAGACCGGGAATCGCTTTGCTGAGAGGTTGGCCGAGGCGTTGCGTCACATCTCCGAGTTTCCTCGGAGCGTTCCAGTGATAGACGGGCGGCGTCGCTTCCGCATCCGAGGGTTTCCTTACGGCATTTTCGTGGACCCGGATTCCGAGGTGGTCCTCGGCTTCAGACACGACGGTCGTGATCCGCGCGGATTTCCGACCTCCAACTGAACGTTGCCCCCACAAAACCGAACGGCCCCTCGAATCATTCGAAGGGCCGTTTCGAGTTGCCTTTTCGCTATCCAGATCTAGTCCGCCACCAGCACCAGCGTGCCCGTCGTCGAAAGGCTGCCGCCCGTGCCGTTCACCACGCACGAACGCGCTTTCGTCTGCTTGCCCGGCAGGCCGCTGTAGCCGCCGTCTTCCGCCGTGCCCGAAAGCTGGCGATAGGCTTCGACGAGCAGCTGCATGCCGTACATGCCCGAGTGGTTGAACGAGAGCCCGCCACCATTGGTGTTGATCGGGAACTTCCCGCCGGGGGCGGCATGCCCGTCCTTCCACAGCCGGAAGCCTTCGCCGCGCGGCGCCAGGCCAAGCATCTCCGCAGTGATGCCCGCGGTGACTGTGAACGAGTCGTAGAGCATGGCCATTTCCATGTCTTCCGGCCCCATGCCCGCCATCTTGTAGGCGGCGGCCGACGATGCGGCAGCTGAGGTGGCGGTGAAGTCCTCCATCTCCAGCATGTTCGAATGGCTCATGTTCTCGCCGGCGCCGGCAATCCACACGGGCTTCGTCTTCAGGCTCTTGGCGATTTCCGGCTTGGCGATGAGGACCGCGCCGCCGTGGTCCGTGACCAGGCAGCAATGAAGCAGCGTCAGCGGCCACGAGACCAGCCGCGCGTTGTTCACGTCCTCGACCGTGATCGGGCCGCCACCCGGGTTCGTCTCTTTCGAGAACATGATCGCCCGCGGGTTCAGCATCGCCCACTGCCGCGTCACCACGGCGATGTGCGCGAAGTCCTCAGGGGTGCTGCCCCAGCGGTGGTTGTGCCTCGTCATAGCGTGCGAGTAGTTCGAAGGGGCGCCCGAAACACCGTACGGGTTGCTGAAGAGCGAACCCGGGTCCCACGGATCCATGCCTCGCGCGCGGCCGGTGCCGCGACCGCCGGTGGCGCGCTGGCTCCAGCCATTCTCGCCGTGGGTCACCAGTGCGATATCGATGATGCCCGCGTGGATCGCCGCCAGGGCGTGATGCACGTGCATCTCGAACGAGCAACCGCCAACCGACGTGGTGTCGATGTACTTCGGGTGCAGGCCGAGGTGCTCCGCGATCTGCGATGACCAGCCTGCGCTGAAAATGCCATCGATCTTTGAGATCGGGATGCCGGTCTGTTCGCTGACGTTCTTGATGGCTTCGATGTGCAACTGGAGCGCTGTCTTCGGCGTCTCCGGGTAGCCAATCTCGTTTGCTTCGGCCGCGCCCACGATGGCGGCGGCCCGTGAAAGTTCTCCTGGCATCTTGTGTTCTCCTGCCCTACACCACGCGCCAGAACGGGATGGCGACGTCGTCGTTTGCCTGCTCGAATTCGACCTTCACCTTCGCGCCGATCTGAATGCTCTCCGGCTTCGTCGGGTCCACCCCGCGCAGTACGGTGAACATGCGGTCGCCTTCCTGCAGGTCGATGTACGCGGTCACGAACGGCACTTCTTCGGCCCAGCCGCCAAACGCGCGGTGCTGGACGGCGAAGGTGTGGATGTAGCCGACGCCACTGCCTTCGATCCACTCGATTTCGCGGGCGTGGCAATGCGGGCAAATGATGCGGGGGTACCAGTGCACCCGGTTGCAGCTCGTGCAACGCGGGAGCATGAGCTTCCCGGCTTTCGCGCCCTCCCAGAACACCTTGTTCAGCGGGTCGGGCTCCGGGATCGGCTTGTTGTAGGCCATGAGTCTCGGGCTCCTTCGAAAAGGCGCGGCTTCCGCCACGATCCCGGTGGGATCGCACGCTTCCACCGCAGGGTGAATGTGCACCCGAACGCTAGGGTTACGCTGCCCCGCGGTCAACTGCGAACGCTGTTCGAACGACGCCAAAGGCCCCCCACACCGCCGTGTGGAGGGCCCAAACGAAGAGGTCTCGCGCTCAGGCTGCGGCCTTCACCGCCACAGGCATCTCGCGCTCGATGCCCTCGAACAGTTCGCGTTCAACGGAGCGGCCGCCGTTCACCTGGCTCATCACACGGTAGTAGTCCTGGCGCCCCCAGAACTCGCGGTGCGCCGAAGCCGGCAGGTTAAGCAATTTCTCGTAGCCCGGGAGCTGCGAGCGGTGTTGGCGCACGGCAGCCCAGACTGTCTCCCAGTGCTCTACCGCGTCCACCCGCGTGGTCATCACCCAGTCGCCCCAGCCCGGGGCGCGGCGCTCAACCCCGTCGATGTGCATCACGAGTTCGCCGAAGGCCTGCTCGTATTCTTTGAGCCACGAGTGGTTCGCGGCCCGGTAGTAGAGCTTCGACACGCGATGGCCGGCATCGGTGAAGCCGCCCGCGTGAAACCCGGCGCGCATCACGGCCGCGGTCGCAAACTGGCTGATGGCAATGTGGTCCGGGTGGCCATACAGGCCATCCTGCCCGAACGTTACGACCACATCGGGGCGCACCCAGCGCATCGCGTGGGCAATCTCGCCGATTACGCGGTCGGGCTCCGCCTGGTCCAGCTGCCCGTCGATGTAGTCGAGCATCGTCACTTCACGCACGCCGAGGATATCGGCCGCGTTCCGCAGTTCGCCTTCGCGAATCCGACCGAGCTCGCCTGGGCCGGGGTTGTCGTCCGGGGCGCCGAACCAGCCATATTCGCCCCGCGTCGCGGTCACGAGGAACGTCTCCACGCCTTCGGCCGCGTACTTCGCCAGCACGCCGCCAAAGCCAAGGGTTTCGTCGTCCGGGTGCGCCAGCACCGCCATCAATCGTTTCGCAGTCATCTCAATCTCCTGTCTGTCTTAGGGAGGGCCGAAGGAGGGGCACTCAATGCCTCACCCCTCATTCCTCATGCCTCAGGCCGCGAGCGGCCCCAGGCCGAGCTCGACGCGCCCAATGAATTCCTGCGCCGTGTTCGCGGCCATGGGGTGCATAAAGCCGCCGGCCCGCACATCGCGGTACGCGCGGCTCAGTGGATGCTTGTTCATGTAGCCGGCACCGCCGGACATCGTCAGCGCACGGTCCACCACGCGGACCGACGCAGCGTTCAGGAACGCCTTCGCCGCCTGCATCTCCTTAAACACGGCCGGGATGGCTTCGGCTTCCACCGACGCTACGTTCCCGCAGAAATACGTGTCCGCCAGCGTGGCCGCCCGTTCGAAGATTGCCCGCATCGCCGCGATATCAATCGCGTTGTCGGCCGCGAGCATCTGGATGACCGGCCGTTCGGCGACGAGCCGCTTCGCCCGCCCCTTGGTCGCCTTCGAAGCCATAGCTACGGCCTGGTCAGCCGCGAACTCGGCGATACCCAGCGAGGGCGTCGCATGCATCAGTCCGGGCATCAGGTAGCGTTCGAGCAGTCCCGGGCTCCAATAGCCGTATGGAAAGCCGCCGCTCACCGCTTTGCAGTCGACCCGGACGTCCTTCAGGACGATGGAACCGCTGCCGCTGCCGCGCATCCCGAGTGCGTCCCAGTCGTTGTTGATGATCACGCCAGGCGTTGTTGCGGGGATGGTCACGTAGGTAATCCGCTCCTGGCCATCCTCTCCGGTGTAGCCGACGGTGATTGCCAGGTGCGTCGCCGCCGGCGACATCGTCCCGAAGATCTTCATCCCGTTGATCACCCACTCGTCGCCATCACGGAGAGCGGTGGTCGCGGGTTCGGTGAGCTCGCGGCCCGGTTCGGTCGCCACAGAGGCGAGAATCATCTCACCCGCCGCCACCGCTCGGAGGGCCTGCTCGAACTTTGCCGCAACGGCATCCTGCCCGTTCGCCAGGCAGCGGCGCCATCCACGGGTCATCCCGGCGACAACGTTCAGGTGCATGTTTGCCGCGATGGTCGTCGATGCGTCGCCGCGGGCCATCCGCGTTTGTGCCACCAGCAGGTCGTGGACGGATTCGACGCCCATGCCGCCCAGCTCGGCCGGCACTGGCGCGGCCAGGTAGCCGCTGGTCTTCAGAAGCTCGACGTTTTCGTACGCGAAGCTCCCTTCGGTATCGTGCTGCGCCGCCCGCGTAGCGAAGTCGTCGGCCAACTGTTCGGCCAGGGCAACCAGGACGCGGCCCGGTGCGGTGCGCGCCTGCAATTCGAAGTTCATGGTCTCTCTCCCGGAGCGGTTTGCTGATTTCGAACGTATCGAGGGCAAGCCGGGAGTTCCTGAAGGACTTCTGGAGA
>CALFYR010000388.1 GCA_937954195.1 uncultured Dehalococcoidia bacterium | reverse complement strand
GGCGATGAGCTTGCCCGCATCGTCCTGGCGCCACCAGCTGACGAGCGCGCCTGAGCCATCGGGCAGGAGCGAGATGAACTGGAAGCTGGAATCGTCCCAGCGATGCCCGCCGAGGTCGCCCGAGGCGAGCGGCGAGCCATCCGGCATGAGAAGCGACTGGTAGTCGTCCGAGATCCATGCGAAACCGAGGCCGCGGTAGCCATATGGCTGGTAGCCAGGAGCCGGCGCTGAAACGGCTTCACCGTCGAGGGATTCGATGCGGACCGGACCGAGGTTCTCGCCCTGCAGGAACAGAATGGGGCCATCCTGCGTGAGGGCGCCGATGACGGCGCTGCCGGCGTACTCGGCGATGGGTTCCCACGTTTCGCCGTTGTCGGTCGAGCGGTAGATGACTGAAGTCGCGTCATCCGTCATCTCGCCGACCCCGCCGCAGTAGCCAACGGTGCAGACCGAGACGTAGTGGGCTCCGCCGTTCGAATCGAAGCGTCCGCTGAGGATGTAGCCCACCGGGGCTTCGAAGATGGTTTCGCGCGTCACGTTGCGATCGGCGTCGAAGGAGACGCGCTCATAGGCGGTGGTGGACCCATCGCACTGCCAGCATCCCTTTTCGACGATGAACGAGACGTTGGAGATGGTCTGAGGCGCGCCGATCGCGATGCCGCGGACGGGGATGTCCATGACGACCTCGTCGGTCAGGTCATCCGGGCCGACCGTCGGGGTGGTCGGCGGGGCTGTTGGGGAAGGCTCATCGGTCGGGTCGGGGTCCGGCGTGGGCGATTCGCCGGGGGGGGTCGGCGCGCCTGCCTGCGGCGATCCATCGCCCGAATCGTTCAGCGCGAAGACGACCAGCGCGGCGGCCGCGATGAATGCGCCGAGGCCAGCGGTCGCGCCTGCGAACTTGAGCACGTTGGAGCCAAACACGGCATGGAGGACGCGGGTGAACCGCATGCGCAGGCCGTTACGGTGGCGCCAATATTCGGCTGCCTCGTCGCGGGTATCGACGCCGAGGCGGGTGATGATTTCGGAGACGTGCCACTTTGCGCCGTCCAGGCTGATGCCGAGTTCGCCCGCGATCTCGCCGTTAGTGCGGCCCTTCACCAGGAGGTCGAGGACCTCCCGCTGGCGGGGCGTCCATTCGGGTTCGCGCGTGGTGCGCATCATGGGGGAGGGAGAAGTCACTGCCATTCCATCGTATTCCAGTTGTGATTTGAAACCGGTTCCCCCGCGGCCAAGACCGACACCGGCGCTGGATCAACCGTAGATTCGAACTCGTCGGCCATCCCTACCCGATGGTAAAGATTGCGGCGAGCAATCCGCATTCGCTGAGTGACGGAGTTCGCATTCGGACTTTGGGCGGATCGACCCTGAACCGCTCGCAGACCGTGACGGGCGCGGGGGCGACAATGGCGGTGTGACCAGACGTGTGTTCCTCCCCCTGCTGCTGATCCTTCCGATCGTGTTCGCCGCGTGCGAGGGGAAGGACCGGTCGTATTCGACATCTCCGTCGCTTCGGGCGCTGATCGGTACCACCGTGGGGAACGTGGCGTTCGAACCGGAGGAACAGGCGCCGGAGCCGGTCGCACCGCCGGAGGACTGGCAGGTGGAGTTCAACCTCGCCCGCTTTTCGGAACTTGAGAACGAGCAGCCATCGATCATGATCGTCGCGCAGGTGGAAACGCGGCCCGGCACGGGGTTCGAACTCTGGCTTACGAATGAGGCGGGCGAAACGGTGGCGCGGTGGTCGGGCGGTTCGACGACGACCTACGTGGGGACGATGTGCTTCCAACTGGAGTTAGAGCGGGAGGGTGAGGCCGTGCCGCTGGCCGACGGCGTCCACACGGCGACGATTGTCTTTCGCGAGCCGGTCGATGGCGTGGTTGTCGCGCGCGAACTGCAGGTGACGAACCAGACGCCGGAGCTAGCTGGCACGACTCCGGTTGCCGGGAGCCCGGTGTTCCGGGATGCGCTGGCCTGCCCGAAAGGAAGCTGAGGGAATTTTCGATTGTCGATTTTCGATTGACGGTCTGCGGACGAACCCGGTGTACGCCCGCCGCCTTCAGTGTCGAGGGCAGACCCCGGCTGTCGGGTTAGCGGGAGCGGCGGAGGGCGAGGAGTTCAAGGGCGCCGATGGCGATGAAGGAATCGGCGATGGCGGCGAGGACCCAGCGGCCTTCGGAAGCGAAGGATGACCACGCGATGACGAGCACGAGCCAGGCGGCGCCTCCGCCGATGATGTTCGCCCAGGCGAGCGGGGTGACGGTGGCGGCAGCAGGTTTGCGGGCGAGCGGGATGAGGGCGATGCCGGCGACCAGGAACACGGCACCGGCGACGTAGAGCGTGCCAGTTTCGAGGTCGAACCAGCGTGCCGCGATACTGGCGAGCGCGAAGCAAAGCGCGGCGACAACCAGTTCGAGCGCGACATCGGCCCAGAGCACGGTGGACAGCGGGGACCGGGAGCGGAGCGAGTTCAGCATGTTCGTTGGCGGGCATGGTAGCAGACGGGCGTTCGCCGGGGGCCGATTCAGGTCGCCCGCGCGGCTGAAACCTCCGTGCCGCTGAGCATTCGCCAGCCGTTGATAAGCATGTCGCCTTCTGTCTCGCCGATGATGATGTGGCCGTGGGCGTTGCGGTGGAGGCCATCCGTGTCATCGAGGCCGCTTTCCTGCTTCGTGTGAGCCGTGGGCGTCACATAGAACGGCACGTGGAGTTCGTTGCAGAGGCGCTCGATTGAGCCTTCGACGAACGTTTGCTTCTTCTTGAAGCGCGCGTAGTACATCGCCAGGTACGGGTCGCTCGCGCGTCCTTCGCCATAGCCCTTCACGATCAGGCCCGTGGATTCGTGGGCGATGATGCGGCGGATGCAGACGGTCATGAGGTCGACGATCTCCCCGGGTTCGAACGGGGCATCGCCACCGATGGTGCGGTGTGCCCAGCGACGGCCGGCCTTGAACCACCGCATCTTTGAAAGGCGCTGGCTCTTCGCGGCGGCGAGGCCCCCTTCAGCGATGGGCTTTCCGACGGGCCCGAGGACGCGGCGGACGCGGAGCGGCACCGATTCGTAGCCGTACCAATACCAGTTCACCTTCAGGAATACGAGGTCCGGCTGAAGTTCGTCGAGCCAGCGATCGATCAGTTCCGGGAGCTTTGGGGTTGGCCAGATGGTCTTGATGATGGTCTCGACTGGCTGGCCGAGTTCGGCGGCGAACTTCTGCTGGGCGATGTACCAGGCGCGCTGTTCATCGGCTACGCCAGGGGCGGTGTCATCGCTTTCACTCAGACGGAGGATGCGCATGGCGCGAATCGTGCAGCAGGGGGCCCGTAATCACAAGCTCCTACAACAGCACCATGTTGTCGCGGTGGACCACTTCTTCGCCGTAGCCGTAGCCGAGGGTTTCGGCGATGCGGTCGGAGCGCATGCCACGAATGCGGGCGAGCTCTTCGGACGCGTAGTTCGCGGTGCCGGCCGCGATGCGGTCGCCGTTGGGGTCGCGGATTTCGACGGCCTCACCGCGCTGGAACGCGCCGACTACGGCGGCGACCCCCGCAGGGAGGAGGCTGCGCCCCTGGGCGCGAAGGGCGGCAGCTGCGCCCGCATCGACCACGATGTGGCCATCGCGGGTGATGTTGCCGAGGATCCAGCGCTTGCGGGATTCGAGACGGTCGCCGGGGGCGGGGAAGAAGGTGCCCCGCTGTTCGCCGTTCGCGACGGCGATGAGGGCATCGGGTTCGCGTCCATTGAAGATGGCGACATCGACTCCGCCGCCAGTCGCGATGCTGGCGGCCCTGAGTTTGGTGGCCATGCCGCCGGTGCCGGCGCCTGTGGTCCCTCCGCCGAGCTTTTCAATTTGCGCATCGATGCGTTCGACCCGCTCGAGGAGCTTCGCGGCGGGGTTTGTGCGCGGATCACTGTCGTGTAGGCCCTCGACGTCGGTGAGGATGGCGAGGAGGTCGGCGTCGATGAGGTTCGCGACGTAGGCCGAAAGGCTGTCGTTTTCGCCGATACGGGTTGCGAGCACCTGGTCGAGGGCGACGGCGTCGTTCTCATTGACGATGGGGACGGCGCCGGCTTCGAGGAGGTCGCGCAGGGTGTTGCGCGCGTTCAGGTAGCCGAGGCGGTCGGAGAGGTCGCGGCGGGTGAGGAGGACCTGGGCGACGACGGTTTCGTGCCAATCGAAGAGTTCGTCCCAGGATTGCATGAGGTGGCTCTGGCCTACGGAGGCGATGGCCTGGCGGCTGGGGCTCTTCGCCGGGTCGAGGCGGCCGCGGAGGCGATGGCGGCCGGCGGCCTGCGCGCCGCTGGAAACCACAACCACCTGCGCGCCCTGCTGGCGCAGGCGCACGACCTGGCCGACGAGCCGTGACATGGCTTCGAGGTCGAGGCGTTCGGACCCCGCGGTGAGGAGGCTGGTGCCGAACTTGGCGACGATGCGGCGGTAGCGCATTGGGTAAGTAGAAAGGCTAAAGGGGAAAGGTGAAAGTGGCGCGCC
>CALFYR010000387.1 GCA_937954195.1 uncultured Dehalococcoidia bacterium | reverse complement strand
GCCGGCCGTGCGGTCATGTTCGCCGGCATGTACAACCGCCAGGGCGAACGCATCGCGAGCGTCGCCCAGGAGGGGCTCTTCAGGCGCCCGAGCTAAGGTCATTACCCGGTGTTAAGGCTGAAACGGCTCGTTGGCGTCAGTGAGTTGGGCAAGTAACCCCTCGATCACGGTGAGTAGTGCCGGCACTTCCGTTGTCGCGAACTCAAACATTCGCTCGCGGTCAGTCCGCCAGTACGTGTGAATCAGGACATCGCGAAGTCTTGCCCACCCCGACCAATGAACCGTTGGGGCAAGGTCCGTGATGTGATGAGGGAGGAGCTTCACGGCCTCACCGATGATCAAGAACTGACGCCCAAGCGCCGCCTCAACGATCCAGTCGTCCGCGAGTTCGCCTGACCGCAGGCGCTCCATCACTTCGACGATCCGTGATGATGCGAGACGAATATCGAAGAGGAGTGCGCGCTCGTCAGGCCGCGGCATAGAAAGTCATGGCCGACGAGATGATTCCGCTCCTGCGGTACGGGTTCTCATCGTTTTCGACGAGTGCGCGTTCGAGCAGATCGACCGGCCGGCCCAACAGCGCCGCGAGCTCGTCTCGCAGAGCGAACAGCTCGAAGATCCGCGGCGGACGTTGTCCCGGCTTCCAGGTCACCAACAGGTCCACATCGCTTTCCGGTCCGAAGTCGTTGCTCAGCACCGATCCAAAGGCGGCCAATTCGGCGATGCCCCAGCGGTGGCAGAGTGCCTTCAGCGTCTCGCTATCAATGGAGATCGCGCCAATCTTCATCGTCGAAGCATACCAAATTCGTGTCCCGCCTCTGGCAGAATGCGCGCCATGGAACTCTACGATGTCATGCGCACGACCTTCGCCGCCCGCGAGTTCACCGACGATCCGGTCCCCGATGAGGTGCTTGACCGCATCTTCGAAAACGCGCGCTTTGCCCCGAGTGGAGGAAACCGCCAGGGCGGCCATGTCATCGTCGTCCGCGAGCAGGCGACCAAAGACGCCATCGCCGACCTTGCTATCCCCGGCGCCCGCCGATACGCCGCGCAGGTCGCCGCCGGCGAGAACCCATGGAACACGGCGATCCCTTCGAAGGTGACGGCCGAACAGATTGCGGCGACACGCGTACCCGCCACGCTCACGGAGCCAGTCCGCAGAGCTCCCGTCGTCCTCATCGTCTGCGTCGACCTCCGCGTCGTCGCGGCAGTGGACCAGGACCTGCCGCGGGTCGGCATCGTGGCCGGTGCGTCCATCTACCCCCTGGCCTGGAACATCCTTCTCGCCGCCCGCAACGAAGGCTACGGCGGCACCCTGACGACCATGCCGATCACCCAGGAGCCGAAGCTGCGCGAGATCCTCGGCCTGCCGGACTACGTCGCGGTCTGCGCGGTCATCCCGATGGGGAAGCCGGTCACGCAGCTGCGGAAGCTCAAGCGGAAGCCGGCGGGAGAATTCGTCCACCGCGAACGTTGGGATGGCGAGGCGTGGTGATCCAGCCCGCTTTCCACCTCACCTCCCTTCCGCTACCATCCGCCAGTGCTTAGGGAGAGGCTAACCAACCGCCGTTCCCTGCCCCCACCACCACATCGAGGCGCCACCCATGTCTGTTGAAGCGAAGACCATCTCCATCCGCGACGGCCAGTTCGAAGTCCCTGTGTTCCGGGCCGGCAGCGGCGCCCCGTTGCTCTACCTTCACGCGGCTGGCGGCGTGCGCCGCGGATTCTCCCCGGAGATGGAAGCGCTCGCGAAACACTACGACGTCATCGTCCCCACGCACCCGGGCTGGGACGATACGAAGGGCCTCGACAGCATCGACGACATCCACGACATGGTCTTCTACTACCAGGACTTCGTGGAAGCCCTGGGCCTCGAATCCTTCAACCTCGCCGGTCACTCCATCGGTGGCCTGTTCGCGGCCGAATTCGCGGCTGCTCGCCCGGACCTGGTGAAGAAGCTCGTGCTCACCTGCCCGGTCGGCCTCTGGATGGACGAAACCCCCATGACTGACATCTTCACGCTGATGCC
>CALFYR010000386.1 GCA_937954195.1 uncultured Dehalococcoidia bacterium | reverse complement strand
ACCCCGCGGGTGAACGGATACTCACCGGGGAAGCCGAGGTCCCGCTCGTAATCGAGCGTTGCGACGTCCACCGGGGTGTAAAGCCGCTGAACGGGAGCGGAGCTCGTCGCGAAGTCCTCGTTCCGCTCGGGCTGGCGCTGGAGCGTCCTCGCGAGCGGGCCTTCTTCCCAGGCCGCCACTGAGCGCGAAAGCCTCGCAAGGGCATCCTGCGAAAAGAGCGTCGGTTGGGTGGCGTTCGTTTCGGCCATGGCGGTCTCCAGGGAGTGTCTGCGATTGGCGCCAGGCGGCGCGAGGGTTCCCTCAGTATACGCGGGCGAGCGCGGCTACTCCCGTCCCAGGATTGCGAGCGATGCGGCGATGACTTCGCCTGCGGGCACGATGGACGTTTCGCCCGTCGCGCGGTTTCGCAATTCCAGGCCGCCCTTTTCCAGCGCCCGGGGGCTCACCGTAAGGCGAACCGGAATGCCGATCAGGTCGGCATCCTTGAACTTGATGCCGGCCGAATCGTCCCGGTCATCAACAAGGGCTGAGAGTCCGGCGCGCTTGAGCGCGGCCTCGAGTTCAGCGAGCGCCTCGACCACCGCCGCCTGGTCGAGGTTTAACGCCACGATGTGGACGTCATATGGCGTCACCTCCGCTGGCCACGCGATGCCGTTGTCGTCGTGGTGGGCTTCGATGATTGCCGCGAGCATGCGCTCAACGCCGATGCCGTAGCAACCCATCACTACCGGCTTCCGTTCGCCGTTCTCGTCCAGGTACTGGACGCCCATCGACTCCGAATACAGGGTACCCAGCTTGAATACGTGGCCCATTTCCATGCCGCGGCGGGTTTCCAGCGGTGTCGCACAGGTGGCGCACGCGTCGCCGCGCCTGGCGAGAGCAATCGGCGCGACGATGTCGGCCTTCCAGTCCCTGCCATGGTTCGTATTGAGCAGGTGGTAATCCTCTTCGTTCGCGCCGGCGACGAGATTCGGAGCTTCGACGGCGCTTGGATCGGCGACGATGGGCATTCCCTTCAACCCAACGGCCGAGGCCGACCCGGCAACCAGGCCGAGCGCGCGTATCGTGGCATCGTCCATTGGCTCGAGCTCAGTGGCCTTGAGCGCGTTCTTCAGCTTGATCTCGTTCACATCCAGGTCGCCCCGAATGGCAACAAACAGCGGCTTCTTGTCAGCCTTGTAGAAGACAGCCTTCACGGTCTGGCGCGGCTCGATGGTGAGGAACTCCGCGAGCTCCGCAATCGTCCGTTTGCCGGGAGTGTGTACCTTCTCCACGGGAAGCTGTTCGGAGGGAATTGCTGCCGGCGGCGTGAACTCTGCCTTCTCGGCGTTCGCTGCGTACCCGCACTTCGGGCACAGCAAGATCTCGTCTTCGCCATCGTCGGTGAGGAAGACGAACTCCTGGCTGTCCTTGCCGCCAATTGCGCCCGAATCGGCCGCGACCGGGATTACCGGCACTCCGGCCCGCTGGAAAATGCGGACGTACGCGTTGAAGGCGGCGTCGTACGAGGCATCGAGCGTGTCCCAGCCCGTATCGAAGCTGTACGCGTCCTTCATGGTGAACTCGCGCAGTCGCACCAGGCCGCCGCGCGGCCGCGGTTCGTCGCGGAACTTGGTCTGAATCTGGTAGAGCGTCACCGGCAGGTCGCGATAGCTCTGAATGTTTCGGCCGGCCAGGAAGCTGATGACCTCTTCGTGGGTCGGTCCAAGGGCGAAGCCGCGTTCTTTCCTATCGGCGAGACGAAAGAGCGTTTCGCCCATCGCCTCGGCACGCCCGCTCTGCTCCCACAGTTCGATGGGATGGAGCGCCGGGAGGTGCACCTCCTGGGCGCCGCTCTCGTCCATCTCCTCGCGAATGATGTTCTCGATTCGGCGAATCACCCGCCACCCGAGCGGCGTGAAGCAATACAGGCCTGCCGCCAGCGGGACGATGAGCCCGGCGCGCAGGAGCAGCTTGTGGCTCGCGAGTTCCGCCTCGGACGGCGGCTCGCGGAGCGTCTTCAGCATCAGCTTGCTCATGCGCATTGGGGGCTCCAGGCGTGGGAAGGTAGCTATGAACGTTGCGGCCCGGCGTGTGTTGCGGTCAAGCCCGCCGCGGACGCTCCAGGTCGGCGCTATCGAGAATGATCGTGACGGGGCCGTCGTTCGTGAGTTCGACCTGCATCTCGGCGCCGAAAACACCCGTCGCGCAGGTCAGGCCGTGTTCGCGAATGGCGCCACAGAACGTGTCGTAGAGCGGTTCGGCCACCGGGCCGGGCGCGGCCGCATCGAACGAAGGCCGATTTCCCCTGCGCAGGTCCGCGTGCAGGGTGAACTGGCTGACGCACAGGACTTGGCCGCCCACATCGGCCACGCCGCGGTTCATCATGCCCTCGGCGTCCTCGAAGATCCTCAGCGCGGCCAGTTTCGC
>CALFYR010000385.1 GCA_937954195.1 uncultured Dehalococcoidia bacterium | reverse complement strand
GCCATCGACAGTCTACCAGAAGTGGCCAGGGCTTTCATGGTGGGCCGGTACTAGTTTCAATCGTTCCCGAAACTGCCAAGCGGCAGGGCGGGCAAGAGCGTGGATCTGAGGCCGAGGGTACCCAGACGCTCACGGATGAGGATGACTTCCCGCCTACGCACCCAAGAGAGGCACCCAATGACGACCTTCACCCTGGAGACCATCGCACCGCAGCACACGGCCGTCCTGCGGGCCGACGTCCCGATGGCAGAGTTGCCGGCGGTCTTCGATCGTGCGTTCCACGCGGTGATGCGGGCGGTGGCGGCGCAGGGCCTCACCGTGACCGGCCCCCCGTTCGGCTTCTACCCGAGGATGCCGACGGCGACGGTGGAAGTGGCCGCCGGATTCCCGGTCTCCGCGCCGGTCGCGCCCGATGGCGACGTGACGGCCATGGAGCTGCCCGGGGGACGGGTGATTACCGGCATTCACATCGGGAGCTACGACGAGATGGCGCGCACGTACCGGGAACTGACCGAGTGGGCCGCGTCCCAGGGCCTGCAGCTCGCTGAGGGGATGTGGGAGTCGTACCTCACGGATCCGTCGGTGCAGCCCGACCCAGCGACGTGGCGGACGTTGATCACCTGGCCCGTAGCCTGATCGCGGGGCGAAGCGTGCAGGCAATGGATGAGAGGAGATGCGTCCCGCTGCCGGTTGCGAAGGCGACCGGCGCTGCGCGCCGTCGTTGATGCCGAGCGCTAGGTGCCATGAAGCGGCGCGTTTCGGCGCACGCGCTGGAGGGAATGCAATGTCGAACGCAACTGCCACGGCAACCGTGGAGACCCTTCAAGCCTTCGCCGACGCCTGGAACCGCCATGACACGGACGCCCTCATGGCGTTCATGACCGACGACTGCGTGTTCGAAGCCTCCGCCGGTCAAGACGTCGCGGGCACGAGGTATGTGGGCCGTGAAGAAGTCAGGGCGGGCTACGAGGAAGTGTTTGCCGCGTTCCCCGATGCACATTGGAGCGATGCCCGCCACTTTGTGCAGGGTGCTCGTGGCGTTTCCGAGTGGACCTTCACTGGAACTCGCGCAGACGGAAGCCGCGTTGAGGTGAACGGATGCGACCTGTTCACGTTCCGTGGTGGTAAGATCGCGGTGAAGAACTCGTATCGGAAAAACCGTCCGCCCGTATCCATCGCGAACGTACCATGACGCCTAAACCGGCGCTCATCGGCACGCGCTGGCAGAACACGTCCACAGGAAGAACAAACCATTGACCAAGCTCCGCGTCGATAGCTACACGATTTCAATCGACGGCTTTGGTGCAGGCCCGGAGCAGAGCCTGGCCAACCCGCTGGGGGTCGGCGGACCTGCCCTTCATGGATGGTTATTCCCGACCCGCACGTTGCAGTCGTACCTCTTCGGCAAGGACGACGGCGAGACGGGGATCGACGATGACTTCGCTGCGCGCGGTTTCCACAATGTGGGTGCGTGGATCATGGGCCGAAACATGTTCGGCCCTGTGCGAGGCTCCTGGCCTGATGAAAGCTGGCGAGGATGGTGGGGCGAGAACCCAGTCTACCATTCGCCGGTGTTCGTTCTCACGCATCATCCGCGTGCGCCACTTGTGATGGAGGGAGGCACGACCTTTCACTTCGTGACGGATGGGATTCACGTCGCATGGGAACGCGCTCGCGAGGCCGCCAAGGGCAAGGATGTCCGAATTGGAGGCGGAGCGGCGACCATCAGACAATACCTCCAGGCGCGACTGATCGACGAACTGCACATCGCCATCTCTCCCGTCTTGCTTGGCGGAGGAGAACGGTTGTTCGACGGTGTCAACCTCGTGGCGTTGGGATACACCTGCACCCAGCATGTCGCGTCGCAGCGAGCCACTCACGTCGTGCTGGCCCGGGCATAAACGCGCCCGCTCACCGACGTGGCCGCGCGCTATACCGACGAGCGCCAGGACAACTTCGGTATCTGCCTGCCGCTCGGACTCGCCCGCCATAACAAGGTGATCTTTGGTGAACTCTACGTGGCGGGGATCGTCTATACCCTATGGAAGTCGGTCTAGTACCGGCCCACCATGAAAGCCCTGGCCACTTCTGGTAGACTGTCGATGG